>CAJWBT010000015.1 GCA_913020235.1 uncultured Chloroflexota bacterium | reverse complement strand
TATCAGACCGGTCGATCCCCTCTGAGAGCAGGTTCATGATCGTCGTCGGTCCCTGGTAGGTGCTGCCGCGGGCCTTGAAGTGGGGCACCTGCCTGTTCTGCTGGACCGACCCCAGCGAGCCGGTAACCAACAGGGGCCGGGTGTGGGGCACCGCGTCGTACATGGCCCCCAGCCGGCAATACCGCTTGACCTGGAAATGCTTTACCAGCTCCAGGACTGAGTCGGTGTAGTCTTCGCCGTTAGAATGGGGTTCCAGCAAATGGAAAAACAGGTAATCAGGCCCGTTTTCCGTTTGAGCGTAGCGAATAATGCTGTTGGGGATCTTGACTTCCCGTTGCCCCTCAGTCATCCGTATGGTGGGCCGGTAGCGGGTGAAGTCGAAGAAGACACCCGGCCGGGCCAGCCTGCCGAGTTCCTTGGACCCTAGAAACCGCTCCAACCGGTTCAGGGTCAACGTGCCGACGCTCCCCACGTCCACCCAGGGCCGCACCATAGCGAAAACGTGAGGCTCGCGTAGCTCGGGTACCGGTTCGGTTATGTCGAAGGCCCCGATCCTCATTAAACCATACTGCCAGAAACGCGCCTATTTTTCAACCCCGGCGTAGCTGGGGCCTCACGCCGGGGCAGGCTGACACGCCTGCCGCGAGAGGTTTACGGCGAAATGGAGGGGCTACGGCCTTTGGGCCCTTAGTTCATCCCATGCCCAACAGGCTGTCCGCGGAACCCATTCCCTCCAACGCCAGCCCGTAGCCCAAAATGTCATGCATTTGGCGTTTGATGTTCTGTGTCATGAGCACCCGGGTGTAGTGCAACACCAGGTCAGTCTGCCGGGCCACCTGCTCCGCCAATGCCCAGGCCCGGGGCAATAGCTCTTCCCGAGGCAACACTTCACTTACCAGTCCAAGCTCCAGGGCCTGGCGGGCGCCGATGGTCTGGCCGGTCAGGAGGAAATATCTGCCCCGGTTTAGGCCCAGCAGCAACGGGTACACGACATGCATTCCGTCTCCAGGGACCAGGCCATTGATGAAATGGGCGGAATCCTGAAAGGTAACGTCCTCCGTCGCCAGGACGATATCGCACAGCAAGGGCATCTCGGAATGGCGCAGGGCCGGGCCGTTGATGGCGCTGATCATTGGGACTTCTATGTCCAGCAAGTTCATCAGCAAGTGCTTGCCATCCCGGTAGATCTCGTCCCAGTCCCCCGGCAGCCTCCTTGGGGTGTCCGCCAGGGTCGCGACGGGACCGGAGAAGGCTTCGCCGGCTCCGGTCATGATGACCACCCGGTTGCCCGGGTCGCTGCCGATGTCGTGGAAAGCCTGGGGGAGTTCGTGGTGCGGCCCCATGCTCCATTGCAGCGTGCCGCCGTTGGTATGGAGGGTGATCTGGAGGATTCCGTCCGTCCTTTCCATGCGCACGGACTGGTATTTCTGGGAATACTCTTCAAATTTCATCGCGGCGTCTCTCCTTCAGCGTCTTGGCAACCAGTGGGCCCGCGCCGGTCCCAGAGCTAAACCCGCGAGGCACTACCCCAACTGGGGTATGACCTCCTGGCCAAAGAGGCGGATGGCCTTCATTATTTCCTGGTGGGGTGGCCCCCCCGAGTGAGCGTGCCGGAGGCGGAGGAGGAAATAGTCGGCGCCGGTGGCCTCGTTCCACCGGCGGAACTCCCTGACGCATTCCTCCGGTTCGCCAATGATGAGGCGGTCTCGGGCCACGTTGGCCAGGGTGAACTCGGCTTCCGACTTCACTCGAGCGAATTCTGGCAGCCCGTTGCGCCAATAGTACCGGTATGCGGCCATTACCTCAGGTCCGTAGACCCGCTCGGCTTCGGCCCGGTTAGGCGCCACCCAGGCGTCCCGCATCAGCACCACCTGGGGTGCGCGGCCGGCGGCGACCGCGGCGGACCGGTAGGTGTCGACTATCCCCAGGATGTTCTTCAGGTCCATGCTGGGAGTGGTCACGAAGGCGTCCGCCAACCTGCCCGCCCGGCGGGCTCCCCGGTGGGTGTCGGCCCCGATCCACAGCGGCGGCGACGGTTTCTGAATTGGGGCGGGTCGCACATGGAGAGCGTCCAGGACGTGGTATTTGCCGTGGAATGAGAAAGGCTCGTCTCTCCAGCAGTTGCGGATGATCTCGATCCCCTCCTCAAAGCGTCCGACCCGTTGCTCCATGGGAACGCCGAAGGTTTGGAAGTCGGCCGGCTGATACCCCAGGCCTACGCCCAAGGTGACCCGGCCTTTGGAAACGATGTCCAGAGTGATCACATCCTCGGCGATGCGCACCGGATGGTGGAGGGGCAACAGGACGACCGACGTGCCCACGCGCAGCTTCCGGGTTTGGGAGGCTACGGCCGCCGCCACGATCAATGGTGACGGTAGAAAGCCGTCTTTATCCTGATGGTGTTCGCCGAAGAAGCAAGAATCGAAACCGGAATCTTCGGCGAGGTGGGCCTCAGCGAGGACCTCATCCACGCAACGGTCGAGGTTGTCGCCCCGTGGAGGACTGGCAATGGAGCTGTAGATACCAAGTTTCACGGTTTCTCCCTTCGCGGCGCAGGCGAGGCTATACTCGTGGTAACGTACTGGCGGCGGCGGTACTTCTTGCCAGTGGCTCCGGCGCGGGCCGCATCACGGCTGCGGGAGAGGAGGAGAGAGTGGGGATGGCTCCCTGGCGCCACCCTGGTGGGGAGCGGCGCAAGGGAGCCATCCACTTGCGGAAAAGAGCCTGAAATTGGATTATTCGTCGTCGGCGGCCACCACAGCCGGGGCGGGCATGGGCACCGGAGCATGAGCTGGTACCGACGCTGGCACGACCCGATTCATGACGAAGTCGGCCACGTCGCGGTGCAGCGGGTCGTCCAGATTGCATCCGGACAGGGAGCTGAATCCAGGCTCCAACTCCTCCAGTAGCCGCTTCACGCGACTGTCGCCGTGGCGCCCGGCCAGCGCATAGGCCAAGCCTCTGGGATCCCGGTCCAGAGAGAGTTCGTGGGCCTCTCCTTCTTCGACCTCGATTTCGTAGTCCACCCGGTCCGCGACCGCCAGAGCCTGCATGGCTGCCTGGCGATGAGATTCGATGTCCCGCAAGGCGCCGAAGAGTTCGTTCACGGCCCTGGCTGCGGTCCCCAGCAGATGGGGCACCTTGGTCTGATTCTGGGATGCCGCCTTCGCCGCCTGGGTTGCCTGTTCCATGGCGGTTCCTTTGGCGCGGGCCCGCTGCGCTTGCCGTTTCGACCGGGCCCGCTCGGCCCGAAGGGAAGGAGCTTCGGCCGCCAGTGGCTGGAGCCGCGTTACCTCCTGCTCGGCCTGCTCGGCCATTTTCAGTCGCTCTTCAAGGGATGGGTCGAATCCGTTTAACATCGTCGATCTCCTGTTTCCCGGCGAGTTCGTGGCCCGCCCTGGTGTCTATTCAGGCGCCCTCTGGCCTCGGTGAACCCTTTGTTACCTGGCACCGCACTTACCGGTCGCGACGCCTCTGTATTGCCGGTAACCTGTCAAGGCCGGCGGCTGTCGGTGCTGGCCCGGAGTTCCAGGTCCCGTGTCGGCCCGACTACGACGGAACGTGCCGGGTCTGCCGCAAAAGGACTCGCAACCGGTCGATCTGGCGGTCCTCGGACTCTCGCTGCCGGTTCCCGGTGTCGGTCTCATGCATGAGCACTTCTATCATCCCCCGAAGGGCACGGACGCGACCGGCCGGCAAAGCGACATCGGCTGGGGTACTCGCCGATGCAAATGCCGGACCCGCGGCGCCAACGTCCAGGGTCATACCTGGGCCGAACCGCTCAGTTATCTCGATCAACCAGATGAAGCCTTGAGGTGTTCGTTGAAGTTGGGCCGATAGCTCGCCCCTGCGAAATCGCCGCCTCACGGTGTCTACCGATACACCGATGCGGCGGGCAGCTTCTCCCATTGTCACCAGTTCCATATAACGGCCCTATCACAGTTTCGCGCTATGGTGGCAATATACTCGAACGCCCCGGCGAGCGCCTAGGTGTTGCCCAGGCGAGTTTCAAGGAATTTCGCCATACCGGGAGCTACTACACTCGGCGGCCGGGCAGGCCACCTCGCGAATCCGTGCCGGGGGCGAGGCGACGATGCGAGGAGAAAGGGCAGCACCTTCGATCCTTGACCGCGGGGGTGAATTTCAATAGACTCCAACCGTTGAAGGGGTGCGGCCTCGTTTCCGGCCACCACGATACGTCTGTAACGGGGTAACCTGTTCGGGTGCTTGTTCCATGCCGGAAGCTCCTCGCTTTGTTGTTGACATCAACGTGGGAAGGCTGGCCACGTGGCTCCGAGTGATGGGCTACGACACCCTGTTCCCGCGGGAGGCCGACGACAGCGACCTGGTGCGCATCGCCCTGCGGGAAGGCCGGGTCCTGGTGACCAGGGATGCCGGTTTCGGCCGCCGGCGCGCCGTCCGGAATGGACAGATGCGGGTGGTACGTGTAGAGGCCGATGACCTGCGGAGCCAGCTACGCCAAGTGGTCCGGGAGTTGAAACTGGACCCGGCCGGGGGCTTCTCCCGCTGTGTCCGTTGCAACGAGCCGCTGCATTCGTTGGACAAGAAGGACGTGGACGGCCGGGTGCCCCCCTATGTGTTCCGGAATCACAGCAGGTTCACGGAGTGTCCCGGGTGCCGCCGCCTTTACTGGCGCGGTACCCATTGGTCAAAGATGATTGCCGAGTTGGACCAGGTGTACCGGGAGGCCGGCTGATGCGGCGTGTCGCCTTCGTCTACGAGGATGCCCTGTCGCGGCATCAGCTGCGCCAAGACCATCCAATGCGGCCCGAGCGCCTTCGGTACACCTACGAGCTGCTTGCGGCCTATGGCGCCTTTGACGGTAACAACTCGCTGCTGGTCCCGCCCCGTCCGGCAACGGATGAGGAGTTGCGGCGGCTCCACAGCTCCGAATACGTCTCGGCGGTGCGGAGTTTAAGCCTGGGCCTCGCCGGATACGACCCGAGCCGGTTCAATTTCCACCGCCAGGGGGACAACCCGATTTATCCGGGTATGTATGATGCGGCGGCCTTGAGCACCGGGGCCTCCCTCATGGCGGCGGAAATGCTGGCCAACCGGGAGGTGGACGTTGCCTTCAACATCTCCGGAGGCCTGCATCACGCCGCGCTCGACCACGCTTCCGGGTTCTGCGTCTTTAACGACCCGGCCTTGGCCATCAAGTACCTGAGGGAACAGGGATTGCGGGTGGCCTACGTTGACATCGACGCCCACCACGGGGATGGGGTCCAGAACGCTTTTTTCGATGACGCCCAGGTACTTACAATCTCCATCCATGAGTCTGGGCAATTCCTGTTTCCGGGCACCGGGTTTGTCATGGAGTCGGGAGCAGGCTCCGGGAAGGGATACTCGGTCAACCTACCTCTCTATCCCTACACCGATGATGAGACTTACGTTGAAGCTTTCCTGGAAGTAGTTCCTCCTCTGCTGCGGGCCTTTGCCCCGGACGTGCTGGTTACCCAACTGGGGATCGACAGCTACCATAGTGACCCTTTGACACACCTGCAGGTGACGACCCAAGGGTACCTGGAGGCGATCAAGGAGCTTTCCCGTGGAGAGGTCCCGTGGCTGGCGCTAGGGGGAGGCGGCTACGACTTGAGCGCCGTGGCCCGCGCCTGGACATTGGCCTACGGGGTGATGCTGGATGTGGAGTGGCCCGACCGGGTGCCCGAGGCCTTTGCCCGGGAGCACGGAGTCAGCCAACTCCGAGACGGGGCGGCCCCGGAGATCCCCGCCCACGTTCGCCTGGAAGCCCGCCGGTTCGCCGAGGAAAGCGTGGCCGCCGTCAAGGAAGAGGTCTTCCCGTTCCATGGCCTGACAGGCTAGACCGCCGGGCGATGCGGCCGCGAGTCGATATTTCGTGGCTGTCCAACTAAGCCCTGGAGTGCCGGCCACGAACGCAACCGCGCCCGCTCATTTGGGGCTCTCGGAGCCATGAGCGGGCGCGGATTTTAGCTCGACCGCCGCTTGCGCCACTGTGGGGTACGGCGTTTTGTAACGACCGGTGGGCCAAGGCTACATTAGTTTACCTGATGCTCCCGGCGCAGCAGCTCCTTGGCTGCGTCACCGATGTTGGCTTCGATGCAATCCCGTAGCGTAGAATAGATCGCCTTGTTGAGGGCGGCCATCAGCCAACCCTCAAAACTTGCATCTGTCTGATAGCTGTTCTTCACGGCTACCATTCTCTGCAGCAGACTGAGATAGTGATACTGGAGAGGGGTCAGCATCTGGTCAATCCCTTCAACCACCGACTTGCCTTCCTTCCCAACCAACTCTTGGTCTGCCCGATCTGGAGGTACGCTCATTTCCTCTCCAACAGCTTTGCCCCCGGTGTATTACGATTCCACCACTAACGAAGGTGCTGGCTACGGGGGCCTATTATACCAGACGAACCGCGGGAACTGAAACCGGGAAAGCTCCCGGTTCTAGACTTCCCGAAACTCCCCTTCCACGGTGCTGGCGCCCGGCTCCTCATCATCCGGAGGGGTCTCGTCAGTTGGCTCCGTCGGTTCCGTCGGTTCCATCGGTCCCTCAGCCTGGCTATATACAGCCTGGCCCACCCGCTGCAACGAGTCGTTCAGCTCTTTTATCGCCGCCTGCATTTCCGCAACGTTGTTTTCGGCAACGGCGGTTTTGAGTATGGCAATCTTGGTCTCTACCTCTTCCTTCAGGTCCTCGGGCACCTTCTCCTTGTTTTCAGCGAGCATCTTTTCGGCGCCATAGATCAGGGAGTCGGCCTGGTTGCGCGTCTCCACCTCGGCCCGCCGCACCTGGTCTTGCTCCGCGTGGGCCTTGGACTCGTTGACCATCCGCTCGATTTCTTCCTTGGCCAGGCCCGAGCCGGACTGGATCACTATCTTCTGCTCTTTGCCGGTACCCTTGTCGTGGGCCGACACGCTGAGGATACCGTTGGCGTCGATGTCAAACGTGACCTCGATTTGAGGCGTCCCCCTAGGGGAGGGCAGAACGCCGTCCAGCATGAAACGGCCGATGGACTTGTTGTCGGTGGCCATGGGCCGCTCACCCTGCAGCACGTGGATGTCGACGCTGGTCTGGCCATCGGCGGCGGTGGTGAACACCTCATTTTTTTTGGTTGGGATCGTGGTGTTGCGGGGAATCAGGGTCGTGAGCACGCCTCCCAGAGTCTCCAGGCCCAGGGTTAACGGCGTAACGTCCAGAAGCACGATGTCGCCAACTTCTCCAGCCAGGACTCCGGCTTGTATGGCGGCGCCCAATGCCACGGCCTCGTCGGGGTTGACATTCCGGTTGGGTTCGCGCCCGAACATCTCTTTGACCTTTTGCTGCACCGCCGGCATACGGGTCATCCCCCCCACCAGGATTACCTCTTCGATGTCGCCGGCGGCCAACCCGGAATCGGCCAACGCCTGGAGGCATGGTGTTTGTGTCCGGTCGACCAGGGTAGCGACCAGTTGCTCCAACCTGGCCCGGCTCAGGGGTTTCACCAGGTGCTGGGGCCCGCTGGCGTCGGCGGTGATGAAGGGGAGGTTGATCTCCGTTTCCAGGACGCTGGACAGCTCCACCTTGGCCCGCTCGGCAGCATCCCGCAGCCGTTGCAGGGCCATGCGGTCTTTGCTCAGGTCGATACCGGTCTCCTGTCTGAATCCCTGGATCAGCCAATCCAGGATCGCCTGGTCGAAGTCGTCGCCGCCCAGGAAGGTGTCCCCGTTGGTGGACTTGACCTCGAATACCCCTTCTCCCATCTGGAGGATGGTGATATCGAACGTGCCTCCACCCAGGTCGAACACCGCTATGGTGGCGTCAGCCTTGCTCTTGTCCAACCCATAGGCCAGGGAACAGGCGGTGGGCTCGTTGATGATGCGCAGGACATCCATGCCGGCAATGGTTCCGGCGTCCTTGGTGGCCTGCCGCTGGGAATCGTTAAAATAGGCCGGAACGGTAATGACTGCCTGGGTGATCTTCTCTCCCAGCTTGGCTTCCGCGTCCTGCTTGATCTTCTGAAGGACAAAGGAGGAAATCTGGGGTGGGCCGTAGGCCTGGCCGGCCATCTCCACCTGGGCATCCCCATCGGCGCCCTTAACGATCTTGTAGGGCAGTTTCTTGGTGGCGCTCTGGACCTCGGCGTCGTCGAACCGTCGGCCCATCAGCCGCTTGACGGAGAACAGGGTGTTTTCCGGGTTGGTAACCGCCTGGCGCTTGGCGACCTGGCCCACGTACCTTTCCCCCGAGCGGGCGTTGACCGCCACCACCGATGGGGTCAGCCGCGCACCTTCGGCGTTTTCCACTACTACCGGTTCCCCGGCCTCGATAACCGCCGCCACTGAGTTCGTGGTGCCCAGATCAATGCCCAGGACTTTAACCATTTTCGGTCTCCTTTGGTTCTGTGGTTTGGTCTGCTTGGTTGTCGGTTTGAGGTTCTCGTGCCACCATCACCTGGGCCGGCTGAATCACCCGGTCGTGCAGCCGGTATCCAGGACGGATGGCCTGGACAACATATCCGGCGGGATATTCAGTCGTTTCCACCGTACCCAAGGCTTCATGTTCCAGCGGATTGAAGAGGGTTCCAAGAGAGTCCACTGGTGTGACCCCTTCGGACGCCAGCAGGTTGTGTAGCTTTCGCTGGATCAGCTTGACCCCCTCCAGCCAGGACGCGTTGGGCCCGCCCTTTCCGGCGTGGGTTACCGCCAGGTCCAGCTCTTCAATCACCGGCAGCAGCCTGGTGAGGAGACGGCTGTTGGAGTACCTCATCAAAGACACATGCTCTTCCTCGGTCCTCCGGCGAAAGTTTGCCAGTTCGGCCTGGGCCCGTTTTGCCGTGTCCAGGCTCTGGCTTGCCTCCTGCCGGGCCTCCCCCAGGTCGGCTTGAAGGGCGGAGAGTTGGTCGCGCAGAGAGAGCTTGCTCAACTTGCTTGCCCCACCGTCTGATGATGACTCCGCCCCATCCCCCTGGGTCTCGTTGGGTTCAATCGTCATTGGCACGTCCTAAGGGTTCAATTCAACTTCGCAACCGGGACTCAGTCATCCACGGGCAGGTTCAGGCTACGGAAGACGTTGGTTATCTCCTGCTCGATTACCGAGCTAACAGGGCTGCCTTCCGTAAAGGCCAGAAGTCGCTGCTCCAAACGGAGCAGGTTTTCTATCAAGGCCAGAGCGAACTCCACCCCGGCAAGGTTGAGGCCCATATTTCCCAGATGCCGGATCAGTCTCACCCTGCGGATGTCCTCTCGCGAATACAACCGCAGCATGCCGATGGTCCGGCCCGGGTTGATCAGCCCCATCCGCTCGTACTTGCGGAGGGTCTGAGGATGCATGTCCAGGATGCGAGCGGCTACACTGATGATGTAGACGCCCTCCATCCTCAAGACCCGGTCTTCGGCATCGGTGGCGCCAGGTGCTGGCCGGGGGTCCTGGTTGGTCTCCGCCCTGGCCAAGGACGCCTGGTCAGGCCGCACCGGTGGCGGTTGAGATGGAATCTTCGTGCTGGTGTCCACTTTCAGCCTGGGCCTCTGGTACATCCGGAATCCCTCTATTTTGCCTCAAAACCGGGCCCGTCCGCGTTGACCTTGCCGTGTTTATATGATACAGTCTGATACGGGTTGTGTCAATGTCCTTATTGCGCATAAGATAAGTTACCGTGAGTATTACCACGGCTAAAAGGTGGGGTGGCGATGATCGAGTTTAAAGTTTGTCCGCGATGCCGGGGAGACCTGTATCGCACTGAGGATATGTTTGGCAAGTACCTCAGCTGCTTCCAGTGCGGGTACCTCCGAGACCTGCCAAATGAAAAGCTGGTAGCGAGACAGGAGAACGGACCCCGAGGTGAAGAAAAGGCGGAAGTGGCTTGATCTGAAGCCCGCGTCGTCCCGGCTGGGGTATCTCGCCCCGCTGGGGCTGGACTACCGTGTCAGCTCAGGCCAGAAACGCTCCTCTTTCCAGGGGTCGCCGTCGTTATTGTAGCCTCGCTGCTCCCAGAATCCCGGAGCATCTTCGGCAAGCAGTTCGATGCCGCTGACCCATTTGGCGCTTTTCCAACCGTACCGGCTCGGAACGATCAGGCGGAGCGGCCAGCCGTGGCTTTGCCCCAACGGCTGGCCGTTGTGTTTGTGGGCGAAAATCCCTTCTTTCATCGCCAGGTCCAAGGGCAGATTTGTGGTGTAACCTCCGTGGCAGTGGACCGTCACGAATCGGGCGTGGGGTAACGGGTGGGCTGGGGACACCACGTTGGCAAGGGACACCCCTTCCCAGTTGTTGTCCAAGCTGCTCCACTGGGTGACGCAGTGGAAATCGGCGGTGACCACCTGCCATTGGAGGCGGGAGAACTGTTCCCAGTCCAGCTCAACATTGGTTCCGACCAGGCCAAAAACCCGGAGTCTCCATTCAGCAATGGCGATCGTGGGAACGGGTCCGTAGGTCAGGACTGGAAACTTCTCGGTAAGGAACTGCCCCGGCGGGACCCTGCTGCCCGCATCCTGGTCCGGGACCGCCTTGATCTGGTCGGGCCGTTTCATCCAGTGCCTCTCTTTAGAAGTTGGGCCGCTGAGGGCGATCCGAGGCTCCCTGCGGCCATGTTTCCATCCTATTCCGGCGTATTCCGGTCGACAAGCGGTACCGTTCTCAGGCAGTTTTGACGCCTTTGGCTGGAGACCGCTGGTAGTCGAAGCTGCTGCTCGCTTGGGGCGTTTCCGTGACTGGGGTTCCGGGCTGCCCAACACTGATCGTGGCCACCATGAAGGCGGGGTGAATCCGGCAGAAATAGGAATAGGTGCCCGCTTCGGTGAAAGTGAAGCTGAACGATGAACCTAGCGAGAGCACGGGGCTGTCCCATACGTTGCTCTGGGCGTCGGGGATACCAGACGTTGAGGTGTGGGGAGCGCTGTCCTGGTTGGTCCATGTGACCTTGGTGCCAACCGGCACGTTCAAGCTCTCCAGAGTGAAGTTCACGATGCTGGACATCAGGTCTTCCGGTACCAGGGTAAGTGCGGGCATAGCTGTGGGTGCTGGTGGCACAAGTGTCGGTTCCTGAGTTGCCGCCAAAGGGGTAGGCGTGGCAATCGGCTTAGCGGATGCGGCCGGCCTCGGAGTGTCGGCCGGTTTGGGCATCGCCGTGACAATGGGCGTGGGTGCTGCCGTAGGCGCGGCAGTTGCCGTGGGGCTCGTGGTGGCAACCGGCGTCGCGGCCGGTGGCAACGACGGCGGGGCGCTCGGTGTCTCAGTCACCATTGGGGCTGCCGTTGGTGCAGGAGCGACGGTCACGGTGGGAGAAGGAGCTGTCGCCGATATCGTGGGCGTGACCGGCTGGGCTGTCGCCGCACTACCGCAAGCCGTCAAGATCAGCCAGATGGCCAGCAGAGGCACCACCCACTTGCTGTCAGACCTCAATCGCATCGGGACT
Organism: uncultured Chloroflexota bacterium; assembly: GCA_913020235.1. The sequence continues at coordinate 4,899 of CAJWBT010000015.1, read as the reverse complement.
CCATCGGATCCGTGACACTGGATTCATGGCCCTGTCTTAAGCTATACGCCTTAGCACTAAACGATGGATTGGCGGACGGGATTCTTGTCTGGCCATCGAATCCGCGATCTCTTCCTTGAACCTGCCGCCGGGGGGTTCTTGCACCATTCTTGGGGAGCTTACCTTCGCTTACCGCCGCCGTATCCCGTCCAGGACTCGGGCCGGCGTGGCCGGCAGGTCGTAGACCCGAACACCCACCGCATCGTAGATCCCGTTGGTTATGGCTGGCGTCAGCGGCACGGTGGCCACCTCTGAGATACCCTTGGCGCCGAAAGGTCCGATGGGGTCGGGCTTCTCCACGATCAACGTTCGGACCACCGGCGCTTCCAGGATCGTAGGCACCCCGAGGTCGTGGAAGGTTCGGGCCTTGGGTATACCCCGCTCCATCTGGAAGTCCTCGCTGAGGGCATATCCCTGGGCCATGAGGCAACTCCCCTCGATCTGGCCCTCGATCTTCTGCGGGTTGATGGCCCGGCCCACGTCGTGGGCCGCGAACACCCGGAGCACCCTGACCTTTCCGGTTTGGGGGTTCACCTCCAGCGCACATGCCTGGGTCGTGTAGGCATAGGCGGGAAAGTTGCGGTACTCCTCGGGTGGGACGCTCTTGCGGCCTTCCACGTCTGCCAGGGCGAAGGTTCTGGGCCCGACGAAGACGTAGCTGCTCTGCACCCTCTCCTCCCGGCGGCTCAGCTCCTGCTCCAACTGGGCCAGGGTGAGTCCGTCGCCCGATGCCAGGCCGGAAACCGCGTCCGTGGCGAGTGCTAGCTCTTCGACCGGTATCTCCAGTACCGAGGAGGCCGCGGCCAGCAACTCGTCCTTGAACAGCTTTGCCGCCTCCTGGACTGCCCGGCCGTTGATCAGCGTCTGCCGTTCCGCCACCGCGCCGGCATGTCTGTGGGTCAACGCGGTGTCACCGGAGATCACCTCCAGGCTGTCGTCTCCCAGGGGCACGACTTCCCGGGTTATCTGGGCCATGGTGGTGCGAATCCCCTGTCCGTAGTCCACGGCCGACACCCTCAACTCAACTTTTCCCCCGGGCAGCAGCGTAAAGGTAGCGCCCGCATCGTCCACCTTACCCTTGCCCGCGCCCACGTTCTTGAAGGCGCTGGCCACGCCGATTCCCAGCTTGCAGCCCGGAGTGACCATGTTTCTGATCTCAGGAAGCTCCTTTTCCAGCGCCGACCGGGCGGCGGCCACGGTTTCCTGCAGAGCCACGCTCTCCCTCAAGATCTGGCCGGAGGCTGTCTTGCTTCCAGCCTTCAGGCCGTTCCTGTGGCGCAGCTCGAAGGGGTCAATGTTCAGCTTCCGTGCCGCCTCGTCCAGCAAGGACTCAAGTGAAAAGGCGGCCTGGTTGATCCCGAACCCTCTGAACGCCCCGCCCTTGACGTTGTTGGTGTAGACGGCCCAACCTTCCACCCGCAGGTGAGGCACTTCGTAGGGGCCGCAAGCAAAAATGCAGGCCTGGTCGATCGTCCGGGGGCTCAAGTCCGTGTAGGCGCCGGCGTCGGAGAGCAGCTTGGCGTCCACGGCCAGGATTTTGCCCTCTTTGGTCAGTCCAACTCGATAGTCCATGGCGTAGGCATGGCGCTTGGTGCTGCGCTTCAGAGACTCCTCTCTGGTCAGGGTCATTTTGACGGGTCTCCCGGTGCAGTAGGCCGCCAGCGCCAGCAAAGGCTCGACTGTGCTGTCGAGTTTGCCGCCGAACGCGCCGCCCGTGGGCGCAATGATGACACGCACCTGATCCTCCGGGAGCGCCATGGCGTCGGCCATCTGAGTCCGCAGCTCGAAGGGGCTCTGGGCGGGAACGCGCAGGGTCAGCACGTCGCCCTCCCAGTAGGCCACCCCAGCCTCCGGCTCCAGATAGGCGTGCTCGATGAAGGGCGTCTCGAAATGGCCTTCTACCACCAGGTCCGCCTCAGCCAGCCCTCGGTCAACGTCGCCCACGCTGTGGACCAGATGGGTGCAGATGTTTCCGTCGGGAAAAAGCAGCGGAGCGTCTTCCCGCAGGCTTTCCTCCGGCGAAAAGACCCCCGGCAATGGCTCATAATCCACCAGAATCAAGTTCCGCGCCTTCTCCGCGATGTCCTCGCTCTCGGCTATTACCACGGCAACCGCGTCACCGACAAACCGGACCTTATCCCGGCACAGCACGGGTTGGTCTGGCTTGATCGAGCCAAATCCGTTGTGGCCCGGCACATCGGCCGCCGTCAGGACCCGGTGCACGCCGGGGACCTTCTCTGCCGCCCCAGTGTCGACACCTTTGATGATGGCGTGGGGGTGGGCGCTCCAGAGCGCCTTGACATAGAGCATGTTCTCCAACAAAACGTCGTCGCCATAGACCAACGTACCTTGCACCTTCGCGGCGCCGTCGATATCCATCACGGAGCAGTTGAGACCGCCGCTGGCCCGCACCGCCATCTCCTCTGGGTTCTTCATCCAGCGGGCGCTCAATTTCACACCGTCAATGATCTGCCCGTAGGCGGCGCAGCGGCAGATTACATCTCCCAGTGCCTGCCGGATTTCCCCATCGGTGGGGTCGGGATTGGAATCCAACAGCGACTTGGTGGCCATTATCATCCCCGGGATGCAGAACCCACACTGAATGCCTCCCGCAGCCAGAAATGCGGCCTGAATCGGATGCAAGGTTCCAGCGTCGGACAGCCCTTCGATAGTAACGACTTCCGCGTTCTCCAGGGTGCGCACCTGTAACAGGCAGGACTTTTTTCGCTTCCCGTTGACCAGGACCATACAGCTGCCACAGTGGTTCGTCCCGCAGCCGTTTTTGGTGCCCGCCAACCGTAGGTCTTCCCGCAAGAACCGCATCAAGCTGAGCCTGTTGGTTACCGTGGAGGTCACTTTATTCTGCCCGAGGAACTGGAGCAGGCTTGCTCTGGTAGGCACGGTCGAAGTGACCGGATTTCCGTTGACCGTCAGTCTTACGGTGATAGTGTCTTCCATTCTGAGAGGCCTCCGCGCCGTTCAGATAGCATTCCGGTTGGAATTGGGCCTGCGTATCGCTCAACGTTGAATGCTACCGCACACGCCCAATGTCGCACAACCCAGGCGCCGGTGCGCCATTCCCGAATCGCCGGTGTCGGGGGGTCAGCTGCCCTTCCCGTCGCCCGGCCTTGCCTCAAAACCGTCATTCCGAGGAGCGAAGCGACGAGGAATCTGGTGCGGGGTTCCCCCATGGCAGCCTGGACCCACCGCCCCAGACCCCTCGCTTCACTCGGGGTGACATTTTCCACGGTACTTCCAAGGCTAAGTCCCGTCACCGGAAAAGGCGGGGATTTTAGGGGCGTTCCCAGGTACAATGGTATTTGGGAGCGGACGCGGGCAACTTGGTGAGAGGATATCCACTGGTCAACTTGGCCCGTCGCTCAGCAATCACCGGAACGAACCCCCTTCCGGACCGCCCCTGGCGTGCTTCGCCGAATATCTTCAGGGCAGGCAGCCAGGGACATCTGGGACCGAAACAAGCGATCAGGAGGTGCCCTACATGCCAATGGGAAAGGCTGCGGCTTTCGTTGGCCCGCACCAATTCGAGATGTTCGAGTTGCCGACGCCGCCGGTTGAGCCGGATGGGATTCTGGTCCAGATTACCGCCACCGGCATATGTGGCTCCGACCTCCATTACTGGCGTGGCGAGATGAAGCCCGTGCTCGAAGGGAATCCCGGTCCTGTGATCTTGGGCCACGAGATGACCGGGGTGGTGCACACCCTGGGGCGGAGTATCAGCACCGACTCGATGGGCCGGCCCTTGAAAGAGGGGGATAGGGTCGCCTACACCTATTTCTTCCCTTGCCGGCGTTGCTATGTATGCCTGAGGGGCGAGCTGAACAACTGCCCCTACCGGTTCCGTTTCCGAGCCTCCATCGAGGAGTACCCATTCTGCAATGGAGGCTTTGCCGAGTACTTTTACCTGAACCCGGGTCACTTCGTGTTTAATATCCCCGGCGAACTCTCGGACGAAGCGGTAACTTCGGCCAACGGCGCGGTGCCCCAGGTGATATATGGCCTCAACCAGGCCGGCGTTCACTTGGGTGACACCGTGGTAATCCAGGGAGCGGGCGGTTTGGGTATCTATGGCGCCGCGGTGGCCAAGGAGATGGGCGCCGCCCAGGTCATCTCCATAGACGGCATCTCCAACAGGCTGGAGTTGGCCGTCCAATGCGGCGCGGACAGTACTGTTGATCTCAAAGAGTACTCTACCCCCGAATCGCGTGTCGAGCGCGTCAAAGAGTTGACTGACGGGCGAGGCGCCGACGTGGTTCTGGAGGTGGTGGGATACCCGCACGTTGTTCCGGAGGGCCTGGAAATGCTGAGGCCGGGCGGCACATTCGTGGAGACAGGCAATATTTGGGCCAACAGTAACGTTACACTGGATATTTCCAAGATATTGTGGGGCGCCATCAGGATCATACCCACGGCCCACTACGACCCCTACATCCTTCCCGTTGCGCTGGACTTCCTCAACCGCACCAAGGACAAGTATCCGCTCACAAAAGTCATGTCCCACATGTTCCCGTTGCAGCAGATACACCAGGCCTTCGAGCAGGCAGAGTGGGCCGGCAAGGGTGAGGAGACCGCCATCACCAGAGCCTTCTTGATGCCCTGAAGACAGTTGTGCGAATGCGCTTCTGCCTGATTGGACTGCCAAGAGCACTGAAAAGCCGGTGCTGCCCCGGAGTTTAATCGACCCACTTACAGTAAGGCCGGGAAAATCCTGACCCCGCTGTTAAAACGAGGGCACCGGTAGCTCGGCGCTTCCGGCTTCGTCTCTACCCGGAAAGCCTAGTACTCAGTCAACTTGGTTTTGAAAGGATGTCATTCCGAGGAGCAGAGCGACGAGGAATCTTA
>CAJWBT010000014.1 GCA_913020235.1 uncultured Chloroflexota bacterium | reverse complement strand
CCATCCGTCCCCAGGGGACCAGCAGGGTGTCACGGTTGGTGAGGTGTTCTTCCAGATACCGGGCTGTCGCCTGGGCGATACTGAGAACTAGCGCCTCTTTTGCCCCGGTTTCATCCGCCATGTCCATGATGTCTTCCCGGCCCGCGGCCAGCACCACATCCTCCAGGTCGAACCGATAGCGGACATCCTGTTCCAGCCTCGTGAGTTCGGCGTAGTCCAAAGGGGGCACCACCAGGGTGCGTACCAGGCCCTCTTTCTTTGCCTGGCTCAATCTCCTTCTGATTGTCGATTGATCGACGTTCATGGCCGCTGCCAATTCGTCCACGGACTGGCCCAACTCGAAGTGGCGTACCGCCAGCTCCACGTTGGATATCCGCCTTCGCGACCGATCGGACACCATGTTGCGCCTCCAAGAGTGCGCCCGGCGCCCGGTACACTTTTGTGCAACGTCGCCGAGACATGCAAGATTATAACCCCCTTTGGGCGCCGGGTGGTAGTCCGCCGGAGCTGAAGTTACGAAATGCCGGTTGCTCCGGTTCCCGGATTTTGTTCCGCAGCCTCGTTTTGCGCCTCTCCGACGTGTTAGAATTGGGGCCGGAGCCGCCGGGAGGTAGCTGGGAGCCATAGCGCGGCCGGAAGGAGGTCCATAATGGGCAAGGCGTTGGGAGGAATCCGGGTGATCGATATGACCCACGACCAGGCGGGGCCGTCTTGTACGCAAATGCTGGCCTGGCTGGGCGCCGAAGTCATCAAGGTGGAGATGGCCGACGGCATGGGGGACCGCGCCCGCTGGCTGCGGCGCGACGACCCGGACCTGGACAGCTTCTTCTTCCTCTTGCTGAACAACAACAAGAAGAGCGTTACCCTTGACCTCCGGCAACCCAAGGGCAAGGAAGCGTTCAAGACCCTGATCAATTCCGCCGATATCCTGGTGGAGAACCGGGGGCCCGGCGCCATGAACCGGCTGGGGCTGGGCTACGAAGACCTCATCAATATCAATCCGCGCCTGATTTATGGGTCCGTGAAGGGGTTCGGCTCATACGGCCCGTTCTCGGACTACAAGTGTTTCGAACATGTGGCCCAGGCCACCAGCGGCGCCATGAGTGTCACCGGCTGGGAGGACCGGTCGCCTTCGCCTTCGGGGCCCGCCGTGGGCGACTCGGGCACCGGAATGCACACCGTCATCGGCATTCTGGCGGCGCTGGTCCAGCGTAACGTGACCGGCAAGGGCCAGATGGTTGAGGTCGCCATGCAGGAGGCGGTGCTAAATCTGACGAGGGTCCGCTTCGCCGGCACGCTGCGGGACGGGAAACCGGAGCCGCGTCTACAGTTCCCAAGCCGCGGCCACCCACTGGGACTGGGAGGCCTTTTCCCGTGCGCGCCAGGCGGCCCCAACGACTATGTATACATGATAATTCCCCCCGACAGCGCCGGCATGTTCAGCGCGGCGGCGCGGGTGATCGACCGGCAGGACTTGGTTGAGGACCCAAGGTTCGCCAGTGGCTCCGGCCGCCTGAGTAACGCCTTGGAGTTGTTCGAGATCATAAAAGCCTGGACTGAATCACGGGAGAAGCGCGAAGTCATGGCAGCCTTCGCCGGGGAAGGCGTTCCCTGCGGCGCGGTGTTCGATACCTCCGAAGTGATCAATCAGCCCCACCTGATCGAGCGCGGAGTGGTCTCCGAGATCGAGCACCCGGCCCGGGGAAGGTACACCACGATAGGCTGCCCGGTGAGGCTTTCGGATTCTCAGGTGGAGCTGACTCGCCCTCCGCTCTACGGGGAGCACTCTGATGAGGTCTTCACGACCCTGGGAGGAATGACCCGGGAAGAGGTGGCCGAGCTGCGCCGTCAAAAGGTAATTGTTTAGGGCGGCCCAACCCCGGCACGGGTTGCGCCCTTCGGCCGGCGCGAGCTGCCTGGCGGCGCCGGCCATCCCTTTTCTTTCGGCTGTCTTCCCAGCGCCGGCGCGGTTGTTCCGGGTCCATGGGCATTGGCGCGCGTTCCGTCGGCGCGGCAGGAGACGGCTCTGAGGGGAGTCCCTACCCTGTGAGATTTTTCAAAACCAGGAGGCATCCCGCCCCGGCTCCTGAGGCTGTCCGGACTCAGAAGCAGGGGTTTTTCTATGGTTGGTGGATAGTCATCGCGGGCGGGTTGGCTATGTCCATCTCCGCCGGGATAAACTTCCACGGCTTCAGCAACTTCATCATCCCCCTCGGTAAAGAGTTCGGTTGGAGCCGGACCATTATCTCCCTCGTCTTCTCCCTGGCCCGCCTGGAGGTCGGGTTACTCGGCCCCATCGAAGGCTTTTTCGTTGACCGGTTCGGCCCCCGGCGCTTGATGTTGATCGGCCTGCCGCTCATGGCATTGGGGTACATCCTCATGAGCAAAATGGGCTGGCTGGCGGGATTCTTCAACATCGACCCGCTGGCGGCCTTCTTCATCGTGTTCATCCTGTTCATTACCCTCGGCAACGGCATGGGGATGAGCACCCCCGTAACTACCGCGGTTGCCAACTGGTTCAACAAAAAGCGGGGACTGGCCTTCGGGATCTTGTGGTCCGGCGTCGGGCTCGGCGGGTTCTTCGTGCCGGGTGTGGGCTGGCTGGTTGAGAGGTTTGGTTGGAGCGACGCCACCCTGATCATCGGCATCGCCCTCATGATCATCGCGGTCCCCATCGCTTCGATATTCCGGCACCGCCCGGAGGCCTACGGACTACTTCCCGATGGCGAATCTCCCGGGTCCCGCGAAGGCGAGGCCGGCCCGGTTCATCCGGGGCAGCCCGACCTTTCCCAAGATTTCAGTGCCCGGGAGGCGCTGAAGACATCGAGCTTCTGGTTTCTGAGCCTCTCCATAATGGCCCGCTCTCTGGTCAGTGGCGGGGTGGGGCTGCACCTGGTGCCGTTCTTCGTCGGACTGGGGACCTCGCCGGTGAAAGCGGCCTGGCTGGCCGGTATGGTGGGGGTCATGAGCATACCAGGCCGGTTCGGGCTGAGCACGTTGGGGGACTACGTGAACCGCCGGTACGTAATGGCGGCTTCGCTGGCCATGATGACCGTCGCCATCATCTTGATAGCCCGGGCCAGCAGCATCTCCGGGGTCATACCGGTGCTGCTGGTGTATTCAGCGTCTCAAGGGGGTATCTCCGTGATTCCCCAAGCGATAATCGCCGAATACTTCGGGCGAAGGTCATACGCCACGATTCAAGGGTTCCGCAGCTTCATTCAAATGGCGGGGATTGTCACGGGCCCAATCATCTCCGGATACGTTTTTGATACTACAGGCAGCTATGAGAAGGCATTCCTGGGCTTCTCCGGGGCCACTGTCGCCTCCATGGTGCTGGTGTTGCTGGCCAAACCTCCGAAGAGACGGCTCCCGGAGGCGAGCTAGTTCCTTCGGAGGATGCCGGCGGAGGATGCCGGCCCTCGCGGCTAGGGTCATGGCCGCATACCGTCCTCCGAAAGCGAGCGCGGGTTCCTGCTCGTTCTCCAACAACTTTTGACTTGGTTGCGGCGACGATGTAGCATACTGTCAACAGGATTGTGAATACAATCACTGACGCGCAGAGTCCCTACCAGACATAACCCCCCAATAAGGTGGGACTCACATGGGAGACGATATTATGACTCGGCAAGACCAACAACCCTCCAGCTCTCCGCTCTCCGGGCCTCCCGTTAACCCGGCGTTTGCGGAGGCGCTGGAGGGACTGGTCGCCGCGGCCCGGCTAGGCCATAGACCAGACAGCCCATTCTACAACCCATCCACTGACTGGCTCACCGACCGAATGTCGATCTTCCAGGACCTCCCCAGCGAGAAGCAAGAGCAAATCCTGGAAGAAGCCCGGCAGATCGGCCAGGAGGCTGAGAAGGCCAACGCCGCCGGCAAGGCCGCCGGCCGGGCGTGGCCGGAGGTGGTGGTCCGGCTCGACAGTGGCGGCCTGGGCTTCTTCAGCCAGCTTGGCGTCGTGCGCCGGCCCGACCTGACCCAGTATTTCATCGACGGCTTCACCAGGAACCGGGACGCCCTCGCTTTCAGTGAGGCCAATCAAGCCCTCTTCGCCGAGGTGTTCCACTACATCACCAAGAAGATGGAAGAGCACTTCGCCTCCGGCGAGACCATCGTTCAGTCGGACAGGAAGATTGGTGATGTGCCCGGACGGTCTTTCCATGCCCGTCAGCTTCTGTTCGGCACCCGCTATCTCCAGATCCCCATCATGTGGCGCCAGCTGACCTTCGACTGTCCCGACGCCGAACGCGTCCAGGCGCCCGACATCTTGGAGGTCTCCCTCCCCGAGTGGCTGACCGGCCTGGGTCTGCCCGAAGACCTCAAGGCACGGATCGAAGAGTCCGGCCTGACCCAGCTCGTATTCAAGGCGCCGACCAAAGGGCTGTCTCTGCACCTGGGTTTCGACTACGTCGGCGAGCACAAGATGGGCCCGCTGACGATCGCCATGTTCCAGACGAAACAGGTTAAAGGGCTGGCAGTCCAAGCGGCGCTTAGCCTGGCGCGGGCCAAGACCCTCGACGGCGCCATGAAGAACACCGCCATGGTAACTGTCGGCCCCTCGTTGCATGGCAAGAGCACTCTCACCATCATGCTCGATGTGGCCAGCAGTGAACTCGGCAAGCACCTGGGTCTGAAGGAAGATCCCGAGGAAGGGGTCTACCCGATGAACGACGACATCGTACTCATGCAGCCGCTGTCGAAGCCCATCGAGACGGTGCGCGATGGGAAGCCCGTCAGCATCCCCTACTCGATTGACGGCACCGAAAACAACATGTACGCGATGCCCTTCGGTCTCAGCCAGGAGGAGGACCCGATAACCTTCGAAGCGATCCGAGGGACCAAGGAGTCCCCCAACTCCCAAGAGTCATTGGAGAACGTGCCGATCGACATCGACTCCGGGATACCGAACTTTAAGCTGAACCCGGTCCGCAACATGCGGGTGACCCTCTCCCGCCCTCGCCTGGTTGCCAGGAAAGGGGCCCAGCACGTGATCGACACCATCACCGGCGGGCGGGGAAACGATCTCGTGCACGTGCCCATGGAGAGCACCGACCGGGTCTTCTGGCAGGCGGTGATGCGGCTCAACACAATCACGCCGCCGCTGCGGCGGCTGACCCCGAAGCAGTTTGTGCGGGTACTCATGTACGGCGAAGCCGTCCAGATGGGGGCCGCAATCGGCGCCATTGGCCGTCCCTACGTGGAGTATTTCTCCGACCCATTCATCATCGGGCTGGAGGATGAGAACGCCAACTTGATGTACCACATACTGCAGCAGCTGGAGCGGGGAGGGCTGCCGCAGGAGTACTACGCCTTCAACACCGGCGGCGTCGGGGCGGACACCAACGACGAGGCCAGCGGCAAGGGATACAAGAAGGTTCCAAGAGAACTGACGTTGATGCTCACGGAAGCGCTGCTGCGGGGAGCGGTGAAGTTCGAGTATGACGCTACGTTGCGCTCGGACATCGCGGTGGCCATCGTGGACGCCCAGGGAAAGGAAGTCCTGGACTTTCGGAAGGAGTGGCTGCCCGAGAATATCTATGGCCGGGAGGACTACGCCAAGCGGATCGCGGAGTTGAGCAGAAGACGGTACTATGGCCGGGACGCCCAGGACAAGGCCGGCATCCTCCGGTACACTAAGGTCATCAACGAACTGTACGACATCGAGGACATCCCCTCGCCCGCCAACGAGCGGGAACTGAGCTGGCTGATGTCTTTTTATTGGAATGTGGACCAGGCGTACAATTCGCTGCCCGAGCTGTTGCTGCATCGGGGAGAAGGCCAGCGGCCGCCGCCCGATAATCTGGAGACAATTCAGAAGTTGTATGAGGCGGGCCGGACCCAGGGCCTTGACGTGCCGCGTGACAGTCAGGGCGCGTTGCAGGAACTGGGAATCCGCGGGAGCGGCTAAGAGGGCCCGCGAAGATCAATCCCACAACGTTGCGGCCGGTGGCGAATTCACACCGGTTTGGCGATGCGGTACCCGGCTGGAGGTGCCTCGATGGCGGCAAGCGCTTACATCTTGATTAACGTGGAGCCCGCATGCACTCGAGCGGTACTCGAGCAGCTGCAAGAGTTTCCCGGGGTGGTGGCACGCGAGGTCCTGGGGCCGTATGATCTGGTCGTCGACCTGGAAGCGGACACCCAGGAGGACATCACCGCGATCTTGCGACACAAGATACGGCCCATCCACGGCATCACCAATACCGTAACCTGCGTCTGCATTTGAGGGTCCAGCGGAGAGGCGCGATCCCAGCTCCGGCCTCCGGTAATGGGACCGGCAAGTAGACGGCCTCACTAAAACGTGACCGGAGCACCGGCTTGCGGTGTTGATGCCCCGAAAACAGGTCCCTCCACCCCGGCCTACGGCCACCTTTCCCCCTAGCCGGGGTGAGCGTTCTCCTGGCCGTCCATTTTCACCCTCCGTAGTGCTCCAACGCGATCACGGCATGAGAAGCTCCGAGGTGTCTTGCCCCACTGTGCGCGCCACTTGCGGATGGCCGCGGGGTAGGCTCCCGGTCCCCCCGTCGTCGGCTTCCCGGAGGCCCGGGCCGGTTATGGTTTCTAAGGAAGCAAACAGCCCCTCCCGTTCGGGGTTCAACCGGTTCACCCCGAACGGGAGGGGCCAAGTAGCCTCGCCCTTATCGTAATTGCGCGTCAGGCAACCGGCGGAGGGACGGCCTCGATAGCGCCGGGCCTTGTCAGTTTTACTTTGAGGACCCGAAGAGCCTCTGGAAGAACCCGGCCTTGCGCTCGCCCTGGCCGGAGCCGCCCCGGGGCGCCCCGCCGGAACCGTTGCTGAAACGAGTCTCAAGGCTGGCCAGCCACTCGCGCTCCTCCGGGTCGATCTCATCGCTCACCCATTGGATTATCCAGCGCGGGTCATCGGCCCCTTCTTCCGTCAGGATATGCCTGACCATCTCAAGCTGGTCCTGCTCGCTGATGCGTTCCTTAACCACGGAGCACACAAACGCTTCTTCATTCTCGAAGTGATCGTACTCGAGGATACGAAGCGCCATGATTCGCCGGTACAGGTGCCGCCTGGTCCGAGCGGTCACAGTGCTTTCCCCCAGCGCTTCCTTCAGGGCGGACTCAACCTCTGTTGCCTTGTCCGCCAACTCCTTGTGCTGCTCGTCCTCCATGGAGAGCATGGCCGCTTTCACGCTCTCTTCCAATCCGGCGGCATCGCCCTTCTGTATGAATGCCACCAGTCCAGTGCCTTGAGCCGCCAGCTCCGCATGCTCCGACTCGTTGTCCCGGGCCGGCTGACAATCGGTCAACGGGGCGGTCATAACCTTATCTTCTATGGTGGCGTGGTAGAGCAGCTGCTTCATCCAGAACCCGAAAGCTTCGGTGAGCGCCCCAAGGTCGCCGCCGCCTTGCGCCTCGGCCGCCAGCGCTTCCGTCCGCTCCGACTGGGCCCGGAAAGCCTTGTGCATCAGGATCATCATATCAATCGGGGCCTCAAGCTTGGTAGTCATTTGCGCCATTTTCAGACCTCCTAACTTTTCTTCGCGGAATGCGTGGTCCACCACACCCGATAGGCACTGTTCACTAGATATCCAGAGCCGGAATGGCCGGTTCAGTCTAGCTACTCCGGGCCGTTCCGTCAAGATAGCGAGCGGTCTCCCGTTTCTTCCTCCCGCTCTCTACTGAGTCAGCGCTACCCGTCCGTTCCGAGTGACGTGTACCCCTTGGTTGTTGCCGGGCGGCGCACCGCTCGGCAAACTGGAGGGGCCGCTAGCTAGGCGAGGGCGCCAAACCATTGAACCGGTTCTCCAGGTCCGCCAGCAGCTTCTGCTCGGCCGGGCTCAAATCCCTGGTTACCCAGTCGACTATCCAACGTGGGTCGTCCGCCTGTTCGTCGATCAAGAGAGCCTTGGCCACCGCGAGCTGCTGCTCTTCGGTCAGCCGCGTGCGCACCATGGGCAAGATTAACGCTTCCTCGGATTCCAGGTGGTCTTCCTGAGTGATGCGCAAGGAGACTACCTGTCGGTAGAGGTGCTGTTTGGTCCGGGTGATAATACTGGTCGCTCCGATGTCTTCGTCCAGCACTGTCAGCACATCTTGGACCTTTTCGACCAGTTCCTGGTGTTCCGCGTCCTCCTGGGCTAATATGGCCGATTTCACCCTTGCCGCCAGGTCCGCTTCCCCGTCTGCCGACGTTTCCGGGTGGGCCATGTCGGTGCCCATTTCCGCTTCGGCGTGGTACAGAAGGGCCGTCGCCCACGAGTTGAAAGCCAGCTTGAAGGGTTGCAGACTGCTGCCGTCCTCTAATTCTGCCGACAATTTTTCGGTGCGGACGGCCTCAGCGCGCAGCGCCTTGTGAATCAGAAACATCACGTCTAAAGGCTGCTCGAGTCTGGTGATTTCCGATGACATCCGGAACCTCCTCCGTGATGTTGTACTGTTTACCACAGGCCGTGTCCGCTGTCGAGGCACCAGGAAATCTTGTCAGCGCTCCCAGGGTTCGAGCTTGAAGGGAGACTGCTCTTTGATAAAGATTGGCTCATTATATTGGTTATTTGGGAGATTGTCACATCGGGTGAGAATTGGGTAGTGTGTCAGTTTGAGCCCCATTCTTACTGGATGGGCACCATCGTCTTGCGACTATTGCCTTTCCTAACCTGTGGGCCAGCACCCTACGGAGTGCCTGAACATGAGCATACACTTAACCGATTAGGCTACCCTTCCTTTTCCAACGTACGCTAGCTGACAAAGGAGCAGCGCTGGAAGCCGGAAGACCCAGATTTGTACCATGGTTTGGGTTGTTCGAGGGGGGGATCATGATCAATGTGCAGGAGATTTTGCTGACGGAATTAGAGGCTACCAACGCAGCACATGCGCGTGGGAGCAAAACCAGGTTGGGTACAAATCCCTTAGCTATGGCCAGACGCAAGGCGGTGGCCGAAGCTCAAGTTTCCAAGGTCCTATGGAACATTGTGGACCAACTGCGCACTAACGGGTCGCTGGAGGCGATCTCCTCGGATGACCTTACGGCAGCAGCGATATTGGAGCAAATCACTATCGTTGCCGACGTTCCCCACCCCACGGGTACGATTTGGTTTGAGATCAAAGAGGCAAGGCGTACCTACGTTCAGACAGCAGACCCCCTGATCAGGCCTGGCCCGGAGAGCGGCGACCTAGGGGAGTGAATCCCCCAACAGCGAAAGCAATTCCTCGGTGGTCCAGATGTGGTCAGTTACGCCAGCGGCCATTGCCGGAGGGCGCCGCCCAGTGGCAAGCTCTAACGGGGGCCGCCGGGTGTGCCCCCTATTTTTGGTACAAGCCACCTCCGATTGCCCACCGGGCGCTACGTAACTAGCGCCCTAGTAGGCAATCCGGGCACCAAGGGACGCCGGATATTCACCGGATATTCAACGGTGTTGGAAGCAGCTGGAGGAGTTCCCGCTATCCGCCAGCTATTTATTGCCGAACAATCTCCCGGTGAACACCCCATCGTAGATAATTCCGGCAATGGCGGCCCCGCCCAGAGGCCCTACCCAGTAGATCCAGTGGTCGGTCCACAGGTCGGCAGCCATCGCAGGACCCAGGGCCCGGGCCGGGTTCATACCCGCTCCGGTCAAACCCCAGGCCAGGAGAGTCCCCACGACTACAATCAAGCCCACGGCTATCGGAGCGACCGGTGAGGCCGAGTCTCCGGGACCGATGACGGCCGCCAGCATCACGAAGACCAGGACGAAGCCGAGGATCAGCTCGATGACCAGGGCCGCCCCAAGGTTGTCCACCGCGATTGCGTTCCACGCCACGGCTCCCAAAGTCCCTTCGATGCCTATCGCAGCGTCGGTCAGGACCGCCTTGAGAATATACGAGGCTACGATGGCGCCGACGACTTGGCCAATCACGTACACAACGCCCTTGGCAACGCTCATGCGTCCGGTGATAACGGCGCCAAAGGTTACCGCCGGGTTAATGTGCCCACCGGATATTCCAACGGTCAGGGCTACCAAGGCCATGTAGGTGAACCCCAAGCCCAAGGCGATTGCCACCAGTCTGGCGCTGCCGGTTAGAACAGTGGCATCCCCTGCCACGGAGCCGGAAAGGACATCCAGGGCGCCGGTGGCGATGATAGTGCCCGTCCCGACGAGAACGAAGACCAAGACGCCGATGGTCTCCGCCACAACCCCTCTCCACGTGCCAACTGATGTGAGGTCTTCAATGCCCAATATTTTGTCCACGGGTTGTACCTCCCTTTGACAGTTGTCCGAGTCGATGCCGGACCGTTGCCGGCCCCGTATCCTCCGTGGCGCCAACCCTTCGGGCCGGCGTCTGTGGCTGCCGCTTGCTCCAGCGCGTGCTTCCGGAGCACACACACGCCGGACGGCTCAGTATCGTCCAGGTTGCCCTCAAGCGCCATACCAGTTTCCCCGGTGCTTTCAGACTCCACCTCCACTAAAGATATCGCCTGGGACGCGAGTCGCACCCGAAACACAAAGAGTAGGGCAACGACGCTTCAGCACCGGAGCCCCACTGCACCCGACCCGCCGAGCACGACGAAAATCGCGCACCCCATGACCAGTTTGCGTCGACTGATAGGCCAAATATAGATAGAAGCTTCCGCATGTTATTAATTGTCCCGAACGCTACCATGGAAACGTGAATTTTGCAATGCGATCCGGCAACCCAATTCGGCCAAAATCTAACGGCCCGTCGGTCCCAGCGCCGATTCCGCTAGGGGTGTGGGAGATACAGGGGCCGACAGAACCTCATGTTTGCTCCGGCACCACCGGCTCTCAGGCCCTCCCCTTCGTAGAAGCGGATGGTTTTCGTTGTCAGGCCTGCTGCCGCCGCCAACTCTCCGATTCTCATGGGCCAACCTCCAAGAACCGCCTGCGCCAATTATGAACCTTCCATTCGAATGGAAGGTCAAGGGGGGGGTCTTCATGGGTCAAAGCCCCGTATCGGGGAACGCCGGCGGCGCCTCACTCCAACCGCTACACGGCAAGTCAAGGTCCGAATCGAGATTGCGGAAGGAGCGATTGGAGTCCAGCCACGCCAATCTCGGCGCAACCAAACTGGGCCCGCTTTGTTTCCCTAATTGACAGCTAGCAGATATGCCACTATCCTAACGGCGGCACGGTGCAAGGGCGGCGGAAGAACGTCGTCTCGACCACCGCGTTATCTACAGGGCGTTTCGCCAACGACCCTGCCTGCCGGACCTTGGGCAAGGCCATCGCCTGACCGGGGAAGGGGTGGCCGCCACCGTTGGCAAGGGGCGCTCAAATTGTCTCTGACCCAAGGGTAGGTCCTTGGGCGCTCCACGGCCACCGCCGATCGATCTCTGAATCGGTCTGCCCAACTGGATGGAGGAAGACATTATGGCCCCACATCGAAAATGTATTCCGTTCCTGCTGGTGCTGATTCTCTCTGCCGGGGTGTTGGCTCTGGCCGCCTGCGGCGGGGACGCGACGCCGGTCGTGGTAGAGGTGGAGAAGGTGGTGGTGGCGACACCCACGCCCGAGCCTCCGGCGGGGCCGCCCATAAAAGTGGGAGTCCTGTACGGTTTGAGCAGCATAGCGGCGGTCTACACCCAGGGAGCGGTAAAGGGCCACAACCTGGCGGTTAGCGAGATCAACGCCGCGGGCGGGGTGCTGGGGCGCCCGATAGAGCTGGTCGTGAGGGAGACAAACCTGAGCCCGGTGGTGGCTGTTCGAGAGGCCCAGTCCCTGGTCTTGCAAGAGGACGTGGACTTCCTTCTGGGTACCATCAGCAGCGGCGTGGCCCAGGCCGTTTCCGAGTTCGCCAAAGAGAATGAGATCATATTTATCGACGCCATCGCCCAGGCTTCAACGACGACGGCCGAGCAGGGCCACCGCTACGTCTTCCGCTCCTCCTCGGACACCACTATCGTGGGCCGGGCCGTGGCGACAGTGATGGCGGAGCGGCCGGAGACCAAGTACGTTACCATCGGCCCCGACTACGCCTTTGGCCATGATGCGGTCAACGACTTCATGAACAAGCTAAAGGAGTTGAAGCCGGACGTCGAGGTTGTGGCCGAGCTGTGGCCACCCCTGCTGAACCCCGACTATACCCCCTTCATCACCGCTATCTTGGAAGAGGACCCCGAGGTTGTTTACTCTTCCCAGTGGGGTGGGGACCAGATCAACTTCATCAAACAGGCCATCCCCTTCGGGTTTTTCGACCAGACAACGCTGGTGACCTACAACATGGACCTGGATGTCCTTCGGGCGATGGGCGGGGAGCTTCCGGCAGGCATCGTAGCCGGCTCGGGGTTCCCCTGGTACAGCCTGGATACCCCGGAGGCGCAGAAGTTCGTGACCAGCTACTTCAACGCCACGGGCGACCAGCCGTTGATCGGCGCCATGCAAGGATACAACGCCACCTACTTCCTGGCGGAGGCGATCGAGAAGGCGGGCACCACCGAGACCGAGGCGGTCGTGGACGCCCTGGAGGGGTTGATCATCGACACCCCCACCGGGCGGACAACCATGCGGGCCTTCGACCATCAAGCAGACCCAATGGTCTGGGTGGGCAACAGTATCCAGAGCGAGGATTTCCCGTTCCCCATACTGGTGGACCTTGTCGCCGTGCCGGGAAGCGAGGTAATCCTCAGCGTCGACGAAGTCAAATCCCGCAGAGCGGGTCAGTAACCGACCACCCATAGGTCCCAAAAAGTGTTGCGCGGGCCCGGATGGCCTTTGGGACGCTGGCAGTGCCGCCCGGGCCCACCCTTTCCAGCCGCATGTTTATGCTACTGAGCGTATCGAGCTTCACCTCCTGCCTTTCGGACCCGGGATGCCTGGTTTTCCAGCTCCTGGGCGGCCTTTCAGTGGCCATGGTGCTCTTTCTCATCGCCTCTGGCCTCACCCTGATCTTCGGGGTGCTGGGGATCGTGAACTTCGCCCATGGCTCGATGTACATGATGGGCGCTTTCTCCTCCTACTGGATCGTGTCCCAGTTTGCCGACACGTGGGGAAGTTTCTGGATCGCCCTGGTCCTGGCTCCGTTGTTGGTCGCCCTGATCGGAGGGGCCATAGAGGTGGTGCTGCTGCGCCGCATCTACGGCCGGCCTCAGTTCCACCAGTTCTTGCTGACCTTCGGCCTGATTCTCATCATCGCCGACGTGATGCGGATGTCCTTCGGCGGGGAGTTCAAGTCTATCGGCCGCCCGGAACTCCTCTCGGGGTCCGTGTCCGTTCTGGGGCGTCCATTTCCCGAATACAATATCTTTCTCATCGCCGTGGCGTTGGGGGTGGCCGTGGGCATGTGGCTCATGCTTCAGAGAAGCAGGCTGGGGAGGACCATCCGGGCTGCCGCTTCGGACCGGGAGATGACCAGCGCCCTGGGGGTTAACGTTCCCCTGCTGTTCACGACAGTTTTCATCCTGGGGGCGTGGTTGGGCGGCCTGGCGGGCGCCCTGGACGCCGGCCGTGGGGTTGCTATTTCCCCCACCATGGACGTGCAGACCATACTACTGGCTTTCATCGTGGTGGTGGTCGGGGGGCTGGGAAGCTTTGGCGGCTCGCTGTTGGGGGCCCTAATCATCGCCGAGGTCACGACCTTCGGAATCCTTCTGGTTCCCCAGTTTGCCCTGGTGTTCGTTTTCGTCATCATGGCTGTTGTCTTGCTGTTGCGGCCTTGGGGGCTCTTGGGCAAGCCCCTGGAGGAGTGAGTTTGACCACCGCCGAACCGATGGGGAAGGGGCGGGAAGTGTGGAGGCCGCGAATCCCCCTGATGGCCGGCGCCGCGGTGGTGCTGGTGGCGCCTTTCGTCCTCTCTGACTTCAACGTGTTCCTGGTCACCGAGATCGTCATTTTCGCCCTCTTTGCCATGAGCTATAACCTGCTCCTGGGCTATGGCGGGCTGGTGTCCTTCGGCCATGCCGCCCTGTTCGGCATTGGCGGATACACAGTGGCTCTCATCCTGGCCAAAACGGCGGTCCCCTTCGCTATCGCTTTCGTGTCGGCGCCCGTAATGGGGGCAGCCGCGGCCCTGGTTATGGGTTTCCTGGCGGTGCGGCTGGCCGCGATCTACTTCGCCCTGTTCACCCTGGCTGTCGGCCAGGTGGCTTGGAGCGTGGCCAACAAGTGGATCAGCTTCACAAACGGGGACAATGGCCTGGGCGGCTTCGCTTCCTCCATCCCGGACCCTATCTCCTCCTCTGGAAGTATTTCCCTCTACTATTTCACCGTGGCGATCATCGCGGTTGCCCTCCTGGTTCTCTACCTGGTGGTGAACTCGCCCTTCGGGTACACGTTGCAGGCTATCCGAGAGAACCCCAACAGGACCGAGTTCGTTGGGGTGTACGTCCGGGGCTATCAGTTGCTCGCCTTCGTAATATCGGGCTTCTTCTCGGGCCTGGCGGGGGGGCTTTTCGCCGTGCACAGCCATTTCGTCCACCCGGACATGCTCTTCTGGCTCTTGTCGGCACAGGTGCTGCTCATGGCCCTCCTGGGAGGCGCCCATCTCTTTTGGGGCCCAGCATTGGGTGCGGGCCTGGTCGTGTATCTCCAAAGCTTGGTGCAAAGGGTGATCCCCGACTTTACCCAGAGAATCTTGGGGGAGCATCTGACCCTCGAAGGTTTGACGTTGGGCGCCGCGGCGGTGGCCGTGGTCATTTTCTTCCCCCTGGGAGTCGGAGGTGTAACGCAGAAGGTAGTGGGGCTGGCGACGTCGAGGCTTGGCGGCATGGCCAAAGCCTCCACCGCGGGTCCGGCGTCCGGGCCTCCGGCGTTCCATGGGCCGGAGGCGGCGGAAGAGCCTCCGGACCGGGGCTGATGGACGTGGCGGACGAGACTATTCTGAAGGTTGAAGGGCTCAAGAAGCACTTCGGCGGCGTGCGCGCCGTCGACGGGGTAGACTTCAGCCTGCGGAAGGGGGAGATCAGCTCCATTATCGGGCCCAACGGCGCGGGCAAGACCAGCTTCTTCAATCTTCTGACCGGACATATTCCCCCGGATTCGGGCACGGTCATCTTTAAGGGGAAGCCGATCACGAAGCTGCCCCCCCACCAGATCTGCAAGCGGGGGATCGGCAGGTCATTTCAACGGATCAACATCTTCTCCAAGCTATCGGTGTTCGTGAACGTTCAAGTGGCGGTGCTGTCCCAACAAGGCAAGAGCCTGAACCTCTTCTCTCCGGCTCGGAACCTGGCCAGGAGGGAAACCCTTCAAGTCCTGGAGAGTGTAGGCCTCCACGAACTTGCCGGGCACACAGCCGGCTCCCTTTCCCACGGTGACCAAAAGCGGGTGGAGCTGGCCATCGCGCTGGCCAACAATCCTGAGCTGTTGCTCCTTGATGAACCCACCGCGGGGATGGCTCCTCAAGAGACCGCTTCGACCATTGCCCTCATAGAGCAGGTCACCCGGGAGCGGGGACTGACCCTTCTGTTCACCGAGCACGACATGGATGTGGTCTTCTCCATCTCTCAAAGGATCACGGTGATGCATCAAGGCAGAATCATCACCTCCGGGACTCCCCAGGAAGTCAGGGGCAATGAGAGCGTCCAACGGGTCTACCTGGGTGAGACGATTTGATCCTGGAAGTAAATGATATCCACACGTTCTACGGGCTTAGCCACGTCCTTTTCGGTATTTCCCTGTCGGTCACCGAGGGAGAGGTGGTAGCTTTGCTGGGGAGAAACGGAGCGGGCAAGACCACCACTCTGCGGGGCATCATTGGCCTGACTCCTCCCTCCTGGGGAAGCATCACCTTCCAAGGCGAGGAGATCCAGGGCAGGCCTACTCACGCCATCGCCCGCAAAGGCATCGCCTTCGTTCCCGAGGACCGGAGGATCTATCCCGACCTGACCGTCAGGGAGAACCTGGCGGTGGCCAGCAGGAAACCCCGCGATGCAGCCGTAGCATGGAGCGTGGAGCGGGTTTACGAGCTGTTCTCCGACCTGGAGAAGCTGGACGGCCGCAAGGGCGGGCACCTGAGCGGAGGCGAGCAGCAGATGCTGACGATCGCCCGGGCATTGATGGGCAACCCCCGGCTGCTGCTTCTGGACGAGCCGTCAGAGGGTCTGGCGCCTCTGGTGGTCCGGCGCCTCGCCGAACAACTGCGGAAGCTAAAAGAAGAGGGAATGACCATCCTTCTCACCGAGCAGAATCTAAAGTTTGCCCTGGACCTCAGCGACCGGGCCTACGTGATAGAAAAGGGCCAGGTCCGTTTTGAAAGCAGCTCCCGGGAGCTGGAGAGCAACGAGGAGGTCAGAAGGGCATTTCTGGCGCTGTAACTCGTCGCCTAATGTACCGTCTCGTCAGTAGCTGTGCATCGGGGAATTTGCCGGCGTTCCCTCTCTGCCTTCGCCGGGAAGACGAATCCGGGGTCAGGCCATTCACGAGACACTCGACTAGGTAGAATCGACAATTCGTCTGGAAAGGAGTATTCGGCTAGAGAAGCATTAT
>CAJWBT010000013.1 GCA_913020235.1 uncultured Chloroflexota bacterium | reverse complement strand
CGAAATGGCGGTCGCTCATCCGGCGGGACAGGCCGGGCCAGTCCTCGTTCAGGCCTCGGGCATCGATGTATACGTAATCGTTGCCGGCGCCGTGCATCTTGGTGAATTTCATCGGCCAGGCTCCTGGCAAGGTGCGCCTATTGTATCATAGCGGCCAGATAGTAGCTCCGCGGCCAGATGCGCCGCGCAGGCCTCCAGATCGGGCCGGGAGGCATCCAACCACTGGATTCGCCCATCGTCCGGCTTGAACCAGGTGTGCTGGCGCCGGGCCAGGTGATGGGTCTGGTACTTGGTCCTCTGCACCGCTTCGTCCAGGGTAATCTCCCCGGCCAGATGCTGGCCCAACTCCCGGTATCCCGGGCTGGCCAAGGGGCCCTGCCCCATCCTGTATCCCCTGGCATCCAGGCTCCGGACCTCGTCCAGCAAACCGGCTGCCAGCATCCGGTCCACTCGGCCGTCAATTCGCCGGTAGAGTTCCCCCCGGTCCAGGGCCAGCCCAATCACCAGCACGTTTTCCATTGGCTGGGTCCGGTCCCGGAGGTCCGAGGCGGCGCGTTGCGGCGAGCGGGAGACCTCCAGGGCTCGGATCACCCGGCGCACGTTTCGAGGGTCCAGCTGGGCGGCCCGTCCGGGATCGACCTCTTGCAGCTGCCGGAAGAGGTGCATCGGGCCGTGGAGGCCGGCCTCCCGCTGTTTCTCCCGGCGGAATGCAGGATCGGGCGGGACTTCGGGTACCTGCCACGCCTCGATCAAGGCCCAAACGTATTGCCCGGACCCTCCCGCGACCACCGGCAGGCGGCCCCGGCTCTGGATGTCCCGGATACTGGCTCGGGCCAGGGAGAGGAACGATGCCAGGTCGAAGTTGTCGACCGGGTCCACGAAATCCAGCAGGTGGTGAGGCGCTTGGGCTCGCTCTTCAGGAGAGGGCTTCGCCGTCCCGATATCCATGTACTGGTAGACCTGCCGGCTGTCGGCGTTGATTATCTCGCCGTCAAACCGACGGGCCAGGGCCACCGCCAGCCCAGTCTTGCCCACGGCGGTAGGGCCGACGATGAAGAGGACAGGTGTGGAAGTCGGTGGCACTTCACGTGGAAGCGGGGCATGATTCTGAGGGCTCTAGCACCCGCGATTCATACTCTATGAGCACTGAGGTCAGGTTCCCAGGTGTTGGTGTCGAAATCTTGCATGAAAGCATAATAGTCGGTATCGCCAACCCAACGCTTGTCAACCGCTCGTATCTCGGCTAACACATCCAGGGCGCGACCGAATTTCTGTAGTTTGGTCACTGGGGTAGGTTTGCCGAGGACAGCCTGCTTGAGCTCTCCCTGGGAATAGGCCGACTCAGGATGCCCAGACAGCAACTCGTAGACCTCCCGCATCCAATTCTCCATCTCTTGGTCAATGCCCATTTCGAATTGGCGCACCGACAATGGCATATCCGTTACTCCTTCAGAAAGCCTATCCTTCTCCTCCGCATATTATACCATTGCTGCCCCGCAACCTCTTTCTTCCGGATTCGCCGCTGAGCTACCAAGGCCTCCAGGGCTTGCACGATATCCTCTGTAGCGGCTTGTCTCCCCTCGATGTCCATCAGCAATTGACGTACTTCCTCAGCGGTGAAGGCGTGGTCTGCTAATCCTCTCAGTAAGTTGGTTAGAGGTACCGTCAGGTCGCTGTGCCCCAGCTCAAATTCCTCTTGGCTAAGTGGCATCGACCCGCCTCCTCTATTGGATACCCTTGGCCTCGGCCGTCAGTCTGGCGATCTCCAGGAACTGGTCCGCCTTCAGTGAGGCGCCACCCACCAGCGCCCCGTGGACGCAGGTCTGGGCGGCGAATTCGGCGATGTTGCCGGGGTTCGCGCTACCTCCGTACAACAGGGGCACCTCATCAGCGGCGCTACCGTACAGCGAGCGAAGGGTTGCCAACACGGTGCCGCCCATGATCTCGGCGGCGGTCTCCGGGGTGGCGGCCCGGCCGGTGCCGATGGCCCAGACCGGCTCGTAGGCCACCACCAGCCCAGTTATGTCAACCACGTCCGCCAGCCCGGCCCGCAACTGCCGCCCCACGACCTCCCCGGCCTGGCCGCTCTCCCGCTGTTCCAGGGTCTCCCCAACGCACAGGATGGGCCGCAACCGGTGCTGAAACGCGGCCTTGACCTTGCTGTTGACGGAATCATCTGACTCGCCAAATAGCTGGCGCCGCTCCGAGTGGCCCAGGATCACATAGTCGCAGACGCCTTTGAGCATGGAGGCGGCGATCTCACCGGTGAAGGCCCCGGACGCCTCGAAGTGCATGTTCTGCGCCCCTATCTTGATGGCGGTCCCTTGCACCGCGTCCCGCACGGGGATCAGCGAGACGAAGGGGGGACAGAGGACGATCTCAACCCCGGATACGGTGCCAATCCCGTCCCGCACACTGAAGGCCAGCTGCACGGCCTCCACGATGTTTGTGTTCATCTTCCAGTTACCGGCGACTACAAGACCAGCCACGAATCTACCCCCAAATTGACAAATCGAGGCATTACCAGGTTCAGCCCTCTCCGGCAATAATCACGGCCCAAACTTGGCCAGCTTTCCGGCGTGGGAGAGGGCCAGCAGCATGATCTGGGTGGCCGGGATGCGCCCAATGGAACCCTGCGCGCACGCCCTCTCGTTGAACCCGGACCCGCCTTCGCCCCTGGTCAGCCGCGAGTGAACCATGAATGGCACGGGATGCCAGCTATGGCTGGCCATGATGGCGGGGGTCGAGTGGTCCCCGGCCACGACCAGCGCGTCGGCCCCCAGCTCTCGAATCTGGGGTATGAATGGGTCCAGCTCCTCCAGACGCTTGACCTTGGCGTCGAAGTCGCCGTCCTCTCCGGCCGCGTCGGCGGGCTTGTAATGAACGAAGAAGTAGTCATAGGCGTGGAAGTTTTGCCGCAGCGTCTCCACCTCATCGGCAAAGGTCCGGCCCGTTGGGATCACCTCCATGCCGGCCACGGTCGCCAGACCCCGGTACATCGGGTAGGCGGCGATCCCCGCCGGGTTGAGGCCGTAGACCCGGCTCATGGGCGGCAGGTTGGGCAGTTGGGCAAACCCCCGGAGCAACACCATGTTTCCGCGCTCTTCCTCTGCAAGCAGCTGCCTGGCCTGGGCCACAAAGCCGTTTACCAGGCCGGCGGTCTTTTCTGCCTCGGCCACCAGGGGTTCGACCGGCAACGCCGGGACCCCCACCCGCTGGGGGTCGGTCTCCGACACCGACTCCGAGAGTCCTTCTCCCCTCAGACGCAATACGAAGCGGTAGTCCTGGACCGGGTAAACGTCCACCTGTACGCCTTCAAGCTCGATGCGGTCCAGACGTTGGCACAACGGCGCACTCAGCTCGGACGGAATCCTTCCAGCCCGCCGGTCCAGCAGCGCCCCATCTCCGTCGACGGTGCAGAAATTGCCCCGGGCGGCCACGTCACCCGGCAGCAATCCAACGTCGATGCCCAAGGCCTCCAGGGCCCCCCGGCCGATCAGGTACTTGAGGGGGTCGTAGCCGAAGAGGGCCAGGTGGCCCGGTCCGCTCCCCGGCGTAACGCCGGGCATCACCGGCGTGCTCAGCCCGCAGGCACTTTCCTTGGCCAGAGCGTCCAGGTTAGGAATCCGGGCCGTTTCCAACTCCGATAGCCCGGTGTCGGGATGGGGGAGCCCTCCCAGCCCGTCCACGACCAGCATGACTATCTTGGACGGGGTGGTGGTGTAGCAGTCGCGCAGCACGTCGAGGTCGATCATGTTTCAGCCCCTACCGACGATGTGATTGAGCCGCCGCCAGGTCCGATTGGGGTGGCCGGAACTTTCTCAGGCATCGGGCAAGGCGGCGATGCCCGGCAACTCCTTCCCTTCCAGGAACTCCAGCGACGCCCCGCCGCCGGTTGAGACGTGGGTCATCCGCTCCATGAGGCCCAGATCTTCCACGACTTCAGCGGTGGAGCCGCCGCCGACCACACTGGTAACACCACTCAATCCGGCGATGGCCTCCGCCACGGCCCGGGTGCCCTGGCTGAACCTGGGCATCTCGAAGACGCCCATAGGGCCGTTCCAGACGATAGTCTTGCACTGCCCGAGTTTCTCCGAGAAAAGGCGGGCCGTCGTATTGCCGATGTCCATGATGTACCAGCCCTCGGGGATCTGGTTTACCCCAACGGTCCTCACCTCGGGCGCATCGGCGGAGAATTGACTGGCAGCCACCACGTCCATGGGCAGGTGGACCTGAACGCCGGCGCCGGCTGCCCGAGACATGATTTCCCTGGCAAACTCCAGCCGCGCCTCTTCTATGGAAGACGCCCCGGTACCGTAGCCCACCGCGCGCAAGAAGGTGACCGACATACCCCCGCCGATGAACAGGTGGTCAAGCTTGTCGAGCAGGTTCTCCAGGACCAGTATTTTATCGCTCACCTTGGCCCCTCCCAACAAGGCGGCCAGCGGCTTTCCGTCTTCCCCCGCCTCCAGGGCCTGGCTCAAGGCCTCAACCTCTCGCTGGACCAACAGACCCATGGCCGACGGCAAGTGCTGAGACAGACCCACGGTAGACGCGTGGGCCCGGTGGGCCACCGCGAAGGCGTCCATCACGAAGCAGTCGGCCAGGGTGGCCAGTGCTTCCCCAAACTCGGCTGCGTTTTTTTCCTCGCCGGCATGGAACCTCAGGTTCTCCAGCAAGGTGATATCCCCCGGCACCATGGCGCCGACGGCAGACACAACATCCCACCCGATGCAGTCTTTCAAGGTGCGGACCGGGCGCCCCAAGAGGACCGCCAAGCGGTCACCAATCGGCGCCAAGCGGAGGGGCTCAACAATCGCTCCCTTGGGACGGCCAAGATGGGAGCACAGTATCACGCGGCAGTCCCGCTCCAGCAGGTACCGGATGGTCGGCAGCGTGGCCCGGAGCCGCTGGTCGTAAGAAGCGATGGCCTCGACGCCCTGCTCCTCTATCGGTATGTTGAAATCAACCCTGACCAGGACCCGGTGGCCGGCGACATCAAGGTCACCGAGGCTGCGTTTTGACATTACTCACCCAATTCCTCCGCCTTCGCCGGGACCGGGATGAACCCGGTGCCTTCGGCCCCTCACGCGAGTTTCCTCCCAGGGATGGCCAGGCGGGCCAACTCCGGGTCTCAGCCACTACCCTGCAACGCCCATTGGCCCAGATGGCGCAGGCCTTCCATCCCTGGCTCCGGCAAATCGGCGCCGTCGATGGTCTCCAGGGCCCGCTCCGCCAGCTCCTTCGCCTTTCCCTCAGCAAAGTCCCGGGAGCCGGCCTGCTCCATGATGTCAATCAGGCGAGATACGTCCTCCGGTTGCAGGACCCGCTTCATATATATGGCCCCCAACTCCCTCTTGGCCCCCGCGCCGGCGCTTTCCAACGCGTGGACCAGGGGCAAGCTCTTCTTCTTGTTAAGGACGTTATTGGACGGCATGCCGTCCTGGCGCCGGCCCCACAGGTCCTCCACATCCCGGCTGACCTGCCAAGCCATACCCAGCAATCTGCCAAGCTCACGGAACCTGGCGCACATCGCGTCATCCGCGCCCGCGGCCAGGGCGCCCAACTCGGCGGAGCAGCCGGCGAGCGCCCCCGCCTTGCGGCCGATCATGTCGTAGCAGGCGGCACTGGTGACCATCGGCCGGTCCTGAAAACTCAGGTCCATGAACTGGCCTTCGCAGAGGGTAAGGCAGGCCCGGTCCAAGGACTCCACCGCGCGAAGTACCCGGTCCGGTTGCACCCCCCTCTGGGCCAGGCGCATCACCGCGGTCCTTCCCAGGGAATGCAGACCGTCGCCCGCGTTGATGGCCTGGGCCGGACCCCAGACCTGCCAGATGCTCGGCCGCGCTTGAGCTTCCGGCTTGCCGGTCTGGACATCCTCGTGCACCAGGATAAAATTGTACACCAACTCCACCCCCGCGGCGGCGGGCAGCGCGGGACGCAAATCACCGGACAGCGCCTCGCACGATATCAGGGCCAGCATGGACGGGAAATGTAGAGGAGTTGGGTTGTACTCCGGCGTCCCCAGCTGGTCGGTCCAGCCCATGTGGTAGCGAAGCATGTCGTACAGGAAGCCCTCGCGGGAGGAGAAGACCTCCCTCAGCTCCTCATCAAGGGCCTTCAAGTAGGGATCGTAACGGGACAGAGAGAGAATGTCTTCCCTCCTGGAAGAGGGGCCTCCTCGAGGGCTCATCGCCCGGCCACCCCCTGGAGGCAAACCTGTCGGCTAGCTACGCCCACGCCAGCAGCACCTCTGGGAACGGCACCGCCCCCTGGCGCAGTAGCCGGGGTGTGCCGGTGGTAATGTCAACCACGGTAGAGGGGGTCCCTTCCGGAGCGGGGCCGGCCCGGATTATGTAATCTACCTGGCCGCCTAGCTCGGCTTCCACCGCCGCCAGGGTCTGGGGATCCGCCTCTCCGCTCCGGTTGGCGCTGGTGCCGGTGATGGGTCCGCCCAGCTTCTCGGCCAGGGCCAGAGGGATCGGGTGGCCGGGCATCCGCACCGCCACCGTGTCCCTGCCGCCGGTCACCAGGTCCGGCACGCAGTCGCGGCGCGGCAAGACCAGGGTCAGCGCACCCGGCCAAAACCGGCGGGCCAGCAGGCGCCCGGACTCGGGCACGTCTCGGGCCACCAAAGCCACCTGGTCCCAACCAGCCACCAGGACCGGCAACGCCAAATCCGAAGGCCTCCCTTTGATGGAGAAGACCCGCTTCAGGGCCGGCAGCGAAAACACGTCGGCCCCCAACCCATAAAGGGTGTCCGTTGGAAGCAGGACCACGCCTCCAGCCCGGAGGCAGCGGACCGCTTCACCTAACTCTTTTTCGCCATTTGAGGCCGACAATAGATCGTCGCGGAGCCTCGAATTACACTCGCATTATGTCTACGATTGAGTATAGCACAGCGGTAGGACCGGGGCGACTCGGTTCCCTTCGCGGGCCCTCACCCAGCCCCGGCTGCGCCGGGGCGTCCCTCTCCCAATGGGCGAGGCAACGAGGGTGAGGGCCCGGACCACAGGGAAGCCTATACTCCTCCGGATGCAGCCGGTATAATACCACCAACCGATGGAGGGCACCGCCGGCGGTACCGGTCCTGGTGGTAAATCAGACCTGTACCGACGGACGTCACCCAGAGCGAAGCGAAGGGCGTGGGCCCGGCGTTCTTGCCGGGTGCGCTAGCTTCAATCCCAGCCCCAGATGCTTCGCGGTCTGCCTTCGACGGACCCCTCGGCATGTCAAGCTATCCGGCCGATGAAGATTAGTCAACAAGGAGGCGCAGCCACGACGGACAAGCAGCTGCCCCGAGGACGGCGGGTTGCCACCAGCGACGACCTGGAGGTTTCGGCGTACCTGGAAATCGCCAAGAGCTTGGAGGGCATCGGGTCGGAAGAGGAGGGCGGGCCCCGCTCGGTCAACGAGGGCATCGCCATCATCGACTTCGGCTCCCAATACAGTCACCTGATCGCCCGCCGGGTGCGGGAGTTGAAGGTGTACTCCGAGATCGTGCCCGCGTCCAGCACCTGGGATTCGGTCCGGCACATCAATCCCAAGGGGGTTATTATGTCGGGCGGCCCGGCCAGCGTTTACCAGCCCGGCGCCCCAATGGTCCCGCAGTGGGTGTTTGAGCGCGGGCTGCCCGTCCTGGGCATCTGCTACGGAATGCAAGCGCTGGTCCACCAGCTTGGCGGCAAGGTGACCCCCGGGTTAAAGCAGGAATACGGTTTCGCGGTACTTCACCAGAACGCCATCGACACCCCGGTGTTCGAGGGTATGCCCACGTCGTTCCAGGTGTGGATGAGCCATGGCGACCGGGTTGAGGAGCTACCCCCGGGCTTTTCCTCCCTCGCCTACACCGAAAACTCCCCGGTGGCGGCCATCGGCAATGGAGACGGCATCTTCGGAATCCAGTTCCACCCCGAGGTGAGACACACTCCCCTGGGCAATTCGATCCTGGAGAATTTCCTTTTCCGAAGCTGCCACTGTGAAGGCACGTGGACACCCAGCAACTTTGTCAGCGATTCGATCGCCCACGTCCGCAGCCAGGTGGGAGCCGGCAGGGTGATCTGCGCCCTCTCCGGCGGAGTTGACTCGGCGGTAACCGCCGTGCTGTTGCAACGGGCCATCGGCGACCAGCTAACCTGCATTTTTGTCAACAATGGGCTGCTGCGGCTCGAAGAGGCGGACCGGGTCCAGGCCACGTTTAACCGTAACCTGGGCTTGAACCTGATGTACGAGGACGCCACCGACCGGTTCCTGGCCGGGCTGGCCGGTGTCACCGATCCGGAGACGAAACGCAAGGTAATTGGCGAGGAGTTCATTCGGGTATTCGAAGAGTCGGCATCGAAATTGGGCAAGACCGATTTCCTGGCGCAGGGCACCCTGTATCCCGACGTAATAGAAAGCGAAACACCGGAGAACCGGGCCTCTGCCCGCATCAAGACCCACCACAACGTGGGCGGCCTGCCCGAACACATGAAGCTGAAACTGGTCGAGCCGCTGCGGTACCTGTTCAAAGACGAGGTCCGGGAGGTGGGCCTGGAGCTGGGCCTGCCTCCGGAGATGGTCCACCGTCAGCCCTTCCCCGGCCCGGGGCTGGCGATCCGGATTATCGGGGAAGTCACCAGAGAGCGGCTGGACATGCTGAGGGCCTGCGACTGGATAGTCATCGACGAGATCAAGGCGGCTAACCTCTACGGCCAGGTGTGGCAGAGCTTCGCCGTCCTCAGTGACAGCCGCACCGTGGGGGTAATGGGAGACTACCGGACCTACGGCTACGTGTGCGCCATCCGCGCCGTGACCAGCGAGGACGCCATGACCGCCGACTGGGTACGCCTTCCCTACGAGGTCCTGGCCCGGATCTCCAACCGGATCGTCAACGAGGTGCCGGGAGTCAACCGGGTGGTGTATGACATCACCAGCAAGCCGCCGGGCACCATCGAATGGGAGTAGCTGGCGACAAGGTCTCCATCACAGCAGGCGGGAAGCGCTCGGCATGAAGGTCCTCATCGTCGGCTCCGGGGCCCGCGAGCATGCCCTGGCCTGGCGGCTGAAACAGAGCCCCCGCCTGACCGGGCTTTGGCTGGCCGACGGGAACGCCGGCACGGCGACCGTCGCCACCAACCTGGCGGTCAAGCCGGATGATGTCGACGGCATCGTTGAAACCGCCCGGTCCATGAGCATCGACCTGGTGGTGGTCGGCCCGGAGCAGCCGCTGGCCAACGGCATCGTTGACCGGCTGAGCGCCCTGGGCATCCCCGCCTTCGGCCCCACCCGGGCCGCGTCCCAGCTTGAGGCGAGCAAGGGCTTTGCCCTGGAGGTCATGCGAGAGGCCGGGGTGCCTTGCCCCGAGTTCCAGGTGTTTCGGGAGCAGCGGGAGGCGCTGGCGTACCTGGAAGACCACTCAGGGCCGGTGGTGGTGAAAGCCGACGGTCTGGCCGCGGGCAAAGGGGTTTGCCTGTGTGCCACTTCAGAGGAAGCCGCCACCGCGGTGCGGGCCTGCATGGGAAACCGGATTTTCGGGACGGCGGGGGATATCGTCGTCCTCCAGGAGTTGCTGAGCGGGCCCGAAGTCAGCGTCTTCGCTTTCAGCGACGGGCAACACCTTTCCTCCCTGGCCGCCGCCTGCGATTACAAGCGGTTGGAGGACGGGGATCAAGGCCCCAACACCGGCGGGATGGGGAGCTTCACCCCGCCGGAATTCTGGAACGAAGAGCTTGCCGAGGAGATTGCCCGCATTGTCATGAGGCCGGTTATCGACACCATGTCCCGGCGGGGCACCCCCTACACCGGCGTGCTCTACGCCGGAATCATGTTGACCGCGACGGGACCCAAGGTGTTGGAGTTCAACTGCCGGTTCGGCGACCCGGAGACCCAGGTGGTGCTGCCCCAGCTGGCTACCGACCCGCTGGAAGTGATGTCCGCCTGCGTGGACGGCCGCCTGGATCAGGTCCCGGTCTCTTGGGAAGACCGCTGCTACGTTGGCGTGGTGATGGCCTCCGGCGGCTATCCGGCCACCTTCGAAACCGGTTTTGAAATCAGCGGGCTGGATGGTGAAGACCAGAACACCACGATCTTCCACGCCGCCACCCGGCAGGCGGCTAACGGGGCGCCCGGACGGCTGGTCACCAGCGGAGGCCGGGTGCTAACCGTCGTCGGCCGCGGCGAGTCCCTGGCGGAGGCGCGGGCCAGGGCGTATGATAGAGTGCGCGAAATCCGCTTCCACGGGGCCCAATACCGCACCGACATCGCCGCGTTGGAACTGAAGGGAAGGGCGTGGACTCCAGGCCAGACAGCGCCGAGTGGCTAGCGCTGCGGGGGACCTTTCACGAAGCCGAGGCCCGGGGGCTGCTGCTAAGCTATCGTCGGCGGCGTTGGTCGAGGTCGGAGGAGTTTGCCGGGTGGCTCGCCGACGGAGTGTTGCCATCCCTTTCGATGGATCAGGCACTTTCGCTGTACACCGCGTCGGGCGGCAACCGGCGCACCGAGTTCAAGGGCAACGCCATCGAGGAAGTCCGCGACTCGCTGGATTTCCTGCTCTACGATACGGTCATGCTGGAGGGTCGCTTCACCGAGTGCGCCGCCGAAGGTGGAGCCTACAAGCTGGCGGGCGCCGGGAAAGAGTTCGTGTCCTACCTCCTGTGCCTCCGGGACCCCTCGCTATTCGCCGTGTGGAACTCTTGGGCCGAGAGGACGCTGCGAAAGCTGGGAATGTACCCCGAAGGCATGAGGAAAGGTCCCCTGGGAGTGCGCTACCTGGACGTGCTGGAGGCCCTCGCCATGGTGCGCCGGCGGCTCGGCCTGGGCGACTTCCGAGCGGTGGACGAGTTTTCATACGCGATAACCAGAGCCGGCGGTGGGCCCACCGGTTGACGGTTTTGGTATCATGCTCAATAGTTGCCGCCGGGCGGGCGGAGACCACTCGGGGAACGGGTCAGGTCCAAATCCTCTGATGTCTCTGGGGCCTCGGCGCTGTAAAATAGGATTCATCGGTATTCCCCGGTAGCGCGGCTACCCGCGGTCCGGCTGGGAGGCAGTTCATGGCGTGGCAAGATACCCTCAGGCAGCTCCGGGACGAACTGGCGGAGGTCAGAGCCGAGCGGCGGCAGCAGTCCGCCACGGAGGAAGCCGAGCTGAAACAGGCGCGAAAGGAGCTGTCCGATCTAGCCGGCTCTTTAGGGATAAACCGGATGTTGTCCGAGATGAACGCCACCCTGTTGGACGGCAAGGGAGACCTGGAAACCGTGGTCTCTTGGGATGCCGACGAGGGTGACGCGGAGGAGGATGAAGAGGGCGCAGACTCTATCGAGGACGAAGATGGAGAAGAGGATGACGCCATCACCACCATCCTGCTGTGGGAAGAACGGGGCGAGCGGGAGGTAGTGGTCGATGTGATATCGACCGAAGATGGGACCTCCGTTCAAGTCAACGGTGTGGATATCCGCCCCGACCGGGACGCCCTGGAGCAGGCGTTGGTTGAGGCATTTCGAGACGAGCTGGAGCTATAGGGGTTGAACCCGGGAGGGAGATTGTCGTGCCTTTAGTCGGCGTGGTAATGGGGAGCGCCTCCGACGAGCCGGTGGTTCAGGAGACGGTCAACACCCTGGAGCAATTGAATATCGACTACGAAGTCCGCGTCATGTCGGCCCACCGCACGCCGGAGCGCGTTCGGGACTACGCTGAGCAGGCCCGCGGCCGGGGCATCCAGGTGCTAATCGCAGCGGCCGGCGGTTCGGCGGCCCTGGGAGGTGCGCTTGCATCATGGACCACCCTCCCGGTCATCGGCGTGCCCCTGGCCTCGAGCGAGCTGAAGGGCATGGACGCCTTGCTGGCCACGGCCCAGATGCCACCGGGGATTCCCGTCGCCTGCATGGCGGTGGGGTCCTGGGGCGCTCGGAACGCCGCCTATTTCGCCGCGGAAATCTTGAGTCTACAACATGATGATGTAAGGCAAGCGTATGAGGA
Organism: uncultured Chloroflexota bacterium; assembly: GCA_913020235.1. The sequence continues at coordinate 4,625 of CAJWBT010000013.1, read as the reverse complement.
CTACCGGCGAGAACTCCGGGAGCGATAACCGGCTCCCGGCGGTGCTCATCGACTTCGACGACACGGCTGCCGAGCAGAACGTGGCCGAGTTGCTATTGAAGCGTTTCGGCAACCCCAGCTGGCCGGACGTGCGGCGCCGGTTCCGGGCCGGCGAGATTAACTTGAAGGAGTACCAGGAGATCACCTTCCGCGACATTCAGGCCGACCAGGCCACGTTGCAAGATTATGTAAAGGCCCAAGCCAACCTTCGGCCCTATTTCAAGGACCTTTGGGATTACTGTTTGGCTCACAGCATTCCGATGGCCATCGTCAGCCAGGGATTGGACTTCTACATCCGGGCCCTGCTGGACCGGGAAGGCTTCCCGCAAATACCGGTGTATTCGGTCATCACCAGCTTCACCCCGCAAGGCATCACCTACCAGTACCATTACACCCGTCCGGGACAGGAATCCCGCGGCAACTCCAAGGGCCTGGTGGTGGACCAGTACCGCCAGAGAGGGCATTACGTCTTCTACGTCGGCGACGGTATATCCGACTTTGAAGCGGCGGGCCGGACCGACCTGCTCTTCGCCCACCGTACCCTGGCCGAAGAGTGCGTCCGCCAGGGGATTCCCTTCCGCCCTTTCACCGACTTTTCCGACGTCCTCCTGGCACTGGAAGAGTACGTCGGCAACGGACACCGGCCCGTTCCGTCGCCATCTCCCGGCCACGGGCCGGCCGGCAGCCCGCCCAACCGTGGAGAGTTACTGCCGTGATAGACCGCTATTCCCGGCCCGCCATGAAACGGGTATGGGCCGACGAGAACAAGTATCGCAAGTGGCTCCAGGTGGAGTTGGCAGTGTGCGAGGCCTGGGCCGAAGAAGGGGTGATCCCCCCTGAGGACATGGCTAGGCTGCGGCAGGCCGAGTACAACCACAAGCGCATGATGGAGATCTTTGAGACCACCCGCCACGACGTGACGGCCTTTCTCACCTCCATCACCGAGGGCATAGGTCCCGAAGGACGTTGGCTGCACCTGGGACTCACTTCTTCCGACATGCTGGACACGGCCCAGGGGCTTCAGTTCGTGGAGGCCGGAGAGCTTCTGCTCGGCGACCTGGACGACGCACTCCAGTCCCTCCGGGGACAGGCCATCAAACACAAGGACACCATCATGATGGGGCGCACCCACGGGGTGCACGCCGAGCCCATGACCTTTGGGCTGAAGCTGGCGCTGTGGTGGGAGGAGCTTCGCCGCCAGCGAGCCCGGCTGGTCGAGGCCCTGGAAAGCGTCCGGGTCGGCAAGATCTCCGGCGCGGTGGGCACTCATGCCACCGTCTCGCCCTCGATAGAGGATCGGGTATGCCAGCGGTTGGGCCTTCAGGTAGCCCTGGTGTCCAACCAGGTGATCCAGCGTGACCGCTACGCCCATTTCATGCTCACGCTGGCCCTCATCGCCGCTTCGCTGGAGAAGTTCGCCACCGAGATCCGGTCCATGCAGCGCACCGAGATACACGAGCTGGAAGAGCCCTTCGGACAGGGGCAGACCGGCTCATCCTCCATGCCTCACAAGCGCAACCCCGAGCTGGCCGAGCGCATCTGCGGCCTGGCCCGGCTGATCCGCGGGAATAGCGTCACGGCGCTGGAGAACGTCGCCCTCTGGGGGGAACGGGATATCAGCCATTCCTCCGCCGAGCGGATCATCTTGCCGGACTCGTGCCTGGCCCTGGACTACATCCTCAGCATCTTTAGCCGCATCATCCGGGACCTCCAGGTCTTTCCCGACCGGATGTGGGCCAACGTGGAGAGCAGCCGGGGGCTCATTTTCAGTCAGCGGGTGCTGCTGGCCCTGGTAGACAAGGGGCTGGCCCGGGAAGACTCCTACAAGATCGTGCAACGGAACACCGCCCGGAGCTGGGACCAGAACGAGGACTTCCGCGAGCTGATCAAATCCGATGAGGAAGCGTTGGCGCAACTTTCGGCAGAGGAGTTGGACGAGATATTCGACTACCGCTACTACACTCGCTACGTGGACGACACCTTTCAACGCATCGGTTTTTTGCCGGCCACAGGCCCCGCGTGACGGCCCAGCAGGGGCAGTCCCCGTATCCGCCCCGATGCCCTACCCAATCCCCATGGGATACCGTATAGTATGAGCGTACAGGTCACCGCCACTCCTTGAACAGGACTTGCCATGTTAATTGAGACCGACTTACCCAATCTTCTCCACCGGGGAAAGGTACGGGATACCCACCTCCTTGGCGACGATCTGCTGCTGATGGTGGCCACCGACCGGATCTCCGCCTTCGATGTCGTCCTCCCCAATGGCATCCCCAATAAGGGCCTGGTCCTGAACCAGATGTCCGCCTTCTGGTTTGCCAAGACCCGCTACCTGGTGCCCAACCATCTCATCACCTTGGCCGACGCTCCCCAGGCTGCGGCCATGGTCGGCGGCGGCGCGCTGGATTCCCTGCCCCCGGACGTAGCCCGCCAGGCAATGGTCGTGATGCGGGCGCAACGAATCGACATCGAGTGCATCGTTCGCGGCTACATCACCGGCTCGGCCTGGGAGGAGTACCAGCGCCAGGGGACCGTCTCCGGGAAACCGATGCCGGCCGGGCTCCTGGAGGGCCAGGCCTTCCCGGAACCTCTGTTCACCCCCACCACCAAAGCCGAGGAGGGCCACGACGAGAACATGACCGACGAGGAGGTCGTAGAGATGGTGGGCGCCGACCGGGCCCGACAGCTTGCCCAGGTTAGCACCTCCGTTTACCTGTTTGCCCGCGACTACGCCTTGGAACGGGGCATACTCTTGGCCGATACCAAAATGGAGTTCGGGCTGATCAATGACCGGCTGATCCTCATCGACGAGCTGCTTACCCCGGACTCCAGCCGGTTCTGGGACATGGAAGGCTACCAGCCGGGCCGCTCTCAGCCCAATTTCGACAAGCAGTTCGTCCGCGACTGGCTCACGGCCCAGGGCTGGAACCGGGAGCCTCCGGCGCCCCGGCTGCCCGACGACGTAGTGGCCAAAACCTCGGAACGCTACCTGGATGCCCATTACCGGATTACCGGAGAGCGTCTTTGACCGGAGGGACATAGTTGCCAGAATCAAAACGCCGCCGGAGCCGGGGCCAGGGCTCGCCCAGGGGGGCTAGGTCTTCCGTGAGCCGGCCGATCTACCGGCCCAGAAGAAAGAAAGCCAACAAACTCTACCTGGCGGCTGTTGTCATCATCGCCGTCTTGGTGATCGGCTCTTTCGGCCTGAGCGCCCTGCCTTTCGGCGGGCAATCGGGCGGGAATACCGGCAGCGCCCGGGGGTATGTTGACGGTGTTGGAGAGCGCCAGGCCATCATGCCCACCACCGACCACGTGCCCACCGGAGAGACGGTCTCGTACAACACTACCCCGCCAACCTCAGGCGACCATTGGACCGTGCCGGCAAGATGCGGGTTCTACCCAGAGGGGATTGCCGACGAGCAGATAGTCCACAACCTGGAGCATGGCAACATCGTAGTAAGCTACAACCTGACCGATCCGGAGGAGATCGACCGGCTCACCGTGGTCGTCGACGACATCGGCCTCGCCAATCTGTGGGGCATAACCCGGTTCTACGACGAGATAGAGGAGGGGCAGGTGGCCCTGGCCACCTGGGGAGTGCTCGACACTATGCAAGGCGTCGACCGCGACCGCATCAGGGATTTCTTCGACTACTCGGGGAATCTGGGACCGGAGACCGGTCCCTGTTAGACCAGGGAATGGGAATTGTATCTCGCCAGAATATACGTAACGCTCAAGCCCGCGGTTAACGACCCCCAGGGTCAGACAGTATTGGGCAGCTTGAGGGCCTTGGGGTTCGCCACGGTGAGCGACCTTCGGGTGGGAAAGTACCTGGAGGTCCGGGTCGATGACCCAGACCGGGCCCACGCCCAGGAGATGGTTTCCGATATGTGCCAAAAGCTGCTGTCCAACCCGGTCATCGAGGAGTTTCGCTTCGACCTGGAGGAGGTGCCCTCGGCCCCGGCATCGCAGATGTCCTGAGCCGGAACCAATCCTTGGGGCGCTCGCGGGCCTGAGCTATATCGCACGCGAACGGGGGGAGGTTCTCGAACCGCCCCCGTTTCTCACCATTCGATTGCGTGAGCGTTCTTCAGCTGCCCCATGCCGGGCACCTACCCGTACTTCTTGACGGCGTTCCCGATGCCGGGTCCCCCCTTCTCCAGGTCTTCGAGAATCATCGCGGGGAGGACCTCCACATTCGCGTTGAACGCCAGGAACCATGGCTCAGCCAATGCCGGCATCTGCGATGCATCGTCAATGTTTACTACGACGAAAGCGCCCCTCGTCCCGCCATCCGCCGTGAAGTAGGCCGCCTCGGGCTTCGCATCGTCGAAGATCGACTGGATCTTCTTTCCCAGGCTGCCGTCTCGGATTGCCGCGTTACCCGCCTCTACCGGGATTGAAACCTTGAGCATGACCCGCATGACATCCTCCCGAATGTTGAATCAGATTCAGACCAGTGTAGACCGTCAGCGATAATGGGACACATTGGGGGTAAGAAAACCCGAGAAAGTGGAAGTGGCGTGAGCTTCTGGAATGAAGGTACATTACTTCCAGAAAGGAGCAAATGTGTCCCAGTCAGAAAA
>CAJWBT010000012.1 GCA_913020235.1 uncultured Chloroflexota bacterium | reverse complement strand
TCCACCTGGTCCGCCGTCACGTTATGCTCTTCCACCAGGTTGACGAAGGTGTTCAATGGGGCCTCCATGGGGCCCAAGGGGTACTGGCGGAAGCAGACATCGAGTACCTTGAAGTCTTGGCCCAGACCCTGGAACAGCACCTCCCAGCGAGCGGTGTCAGCAAAGGTGTGACTGATGCCCCGTTTGCCCTCTAGGGGGGTGCGCGGGGCGGTTACGCCCAGGCGGGTGAGGAGGACCGACTGGATGCCGTGGCGCGCCGCCAGACCCCGATGCACTATGTTGACATCCCCGCCCGTCTGGTCGAACTCCAGGGTCCCCGCGGCATGGCTGGCGGCGACGCCCAGGGCGGTGGCCATATCCTCCTCATCCAGGCCCGCCAACCGGCCCGCCACGGCGGTGGCGACAAAAACGCCACACACGCTCGGTGGATGGAAGCCCCGCAGAATAATAGACGGCATCATGGCGTTCTGGAGACGCCACATAAGGTCGTAGCCCATGGCAACGGCGCCGATGACCTCCTTGCCGGAAAGGGGCGCTTTCTCCGCCAGAGCCAGGGCCACGGGGACGGTGACGCCGCCGGCGCTCCCGGGAGCCGTCTGGAAGCCGTCCTCCATGCCGCTCCCCGCAGCGAAGGTGGAGTTGACCAGGGCCGCGTCTTGAGCAGCGACCCGGGTCCCGTGGTTGGCGACGGTGCTCTCCGGCCGGCTGCCGCACTCCTGGATGTAACGATGAAAGGGCTGGGTCCAGGGCATGGTGGAGCCCAGCATGGTGGCGCCCAACTGGTGGAGGATACAGCTCCTGGTCAGCCGGACCGCCTCGGGATGCAGGTCTTCAAACCGGACCCCGGCGGCATACCGGGCCAGCTCCCGGGTGACCTCTCGCTCTGATGCGGCCATGGCTTCCTCCTGCGAGTGGATTGGTGATTGCGTGGAAACGGCCTGTCTCGGAATTATACCCTGTTGGCGGTCTCCATCCAGATCCGGCCTTGCCGGCCGGCCGGGAAGAGATGCTCCGGTGAGACCAGCCGGCCATGTCCTGGGCCTCGCGGGGCGTCTTTGATGTTTGATCGCCCAAGGCGGTATGCTACACTCTGGTCCGGTATGGACGCGCTTGCGCCCAGGCCGGAATCAGTCGACACAGGAAAGGTAGAGATGGCTCAGAGCAAAGAGACCCCCATAACGCTGGTTGGAGTAGGCGACATCAGCCCCAACCGGGATGACCCTCCCTCCATTTTCCGATTCACCCGTGACACCTTCCGCTCGGCGGACATCGTTTTCGGTCAGATGGAGAGCCCCCTGTCCGACCGGGGCACGCCCCAGTTCACCCCCCACAGCCCCAAACGGCTTCCCGCCAGGAACATCTCGGCCCTCACCGAGGAGGGCGCCGGATTCGACATCATGTCCTTCGCGTGTAATCACGCCATGGACTGTGGCGAGGATGCTTTTTTCGACACCCTCGACGCCCTTGCCAAGAACAATATCGCGGTGGTCGGCGCCGGAAAGAACCTTCGTGAAGCCAGGAAACCCGTCATCCTGGAGAGGAACGGCACCAAGGTTGGTTTCTTGGCCTATCTGTCCATCCTCTTCCCTGGTCTGGAGGCGGAGGAGGACCTTCCCGGCTGCGCCCCTTTACGGGCTTCCCACTACTACCACACGTTTGACTTCCAGCCGGGCTGCCCTCCCCACGTGGTCACCGCCGTCCTGCCCGAGTACCTGAAGGCCATGGAGGAGGACATCAAGGCGCTGCGGCCCCAGGTGGACGTGTTGGTGGTCTCAATGCACGCCGGCGTTCACAACATCCGGGCCACCGTGGCCATGTATCAGAAAGAGGCAGCCTACGCCGCGATAGACGTGGGGGCGGACCTGGTTTTGCAGCACCATTCCCACATACTCAAGGGCGCCGAATGCTACAAGGGCAAGGTCATCTTCTACGGCCTGGGCAACTTTGCCCTGGAGCACACCCTAGAAATCTCCAGCACGCGGCCGGCGGGGGACTACGAGTGGAAGGGGGGGCGTCTGAAGAAATACTATTTTCGGTTGAAGCAGCCCCCCGGCTACGAGAAGCACGGCTTCCACCCCGAGGCCCTGAAGACGATGATTGCCAAGGCCTACATTCAGGACAAGCAGATTCAGAAGGTGACCTACATCCCGACCTATATCACTCCCAACCTGGAGCCTGAGGTGTTGACTAGGGCGGATGCGCGAGCCCAGGAGGTCTTTGACTACATGGAGCAGATCTCGGCCGAAGAGGGCCTGGAGGTCAGCTTCTCCTGGGACGGCGACGAGGTCTTGATTTCCAGCTAGCGCCGGGTCAGGAACATTTTCAAGGGATGTCATTCTGAGGGAGCGAAGTGACCGAAGAATCTGGGGAGGGGCTACCCCCTACCACGCCAGACTCTTCGCTTCACTCAGAATCACATTTATCAGCAATAAGTTGACTGAGTACTGGTACTTGGTCAACTTGGTTTTGAAAGGATGTCATTCCGAGGAGCAGAGCGACGAGGAATCTTATCGTTACGCTGAGATTCTTCGCTTCGCTCAAAATGACAGTTGCAGATTTTGGTTGACTGAGTGCTGGTGCGCTGTCTCGCAAATAGCTTTAGCTCGGCGATATTGTGCGACATTCCCTCCCCATGACCGTCTTTCCGGCGCAAGCCGGAATCCAGAGATTCGTTGGCTGGATCCCCCTCCCACGGAAGGGCCGGGATGACGGACCGGGCATCAAACCATTTACGAGACGCTAGACCAGGATAGGTGTCTCGGCAAGGAGTCAAACCTACCGTGGGAACCACCGGCGAAGCTACCGGCCGGCTGCCCGTAGGATCTGGTCCAGGTTGGCCGGGCCCGGCGTCAGCGACCCGTCGTCGATGCCATGCATGGCGTCGATCAGGGCGTCTGTGAAGGGCGTCGGGACCGACACCTCCCGGCCTTTACCGGCCACGAAGCCGTTCATCTGGTCGATCTCAGACCGGCGTCCCTTCTTTACGTCCTGGGCCATAGAGGGCGGCCAGTTGGACCGGCCCCCACGGGCGGTCATGTAGGCGTCCAGCTCTTCGAACACGTCTCCCTTGTCGGCCTCGGCCCACATCCTGGCCGGCTTGCCGTTCACGTCCACCACGTCCAGCCCCATTGCCAGGCCGATCTGGGCCGTCTCTTTGGCCAGGTGGATTCGTATCAACCGGCACCGGGGATCCTGGGCCATCTCCTGGGACCACATTCCCGCAATGGAGGAGGCGGCGTTGGTCATCGCGTTGGTGCAGAGCTTGCTCCAGCGTTCGCCCCACAGATTGTCAGTGGCGTAGGCGGCATCGACCTGGTTCAACATCCGCGCCAGGTTCTCCGTCCGGGGGGTGATCCGGCCGTCTTGCTCCCCGGTCCGAAAGACAGTATGGCCCGAGTCGTGGCCCCGCGGGCCTCCCCGCTCGACGTGGCCGGGCTCCCACAGTGCCACGCTGATCGAGGATGCGACGCAGCCGATTTCCCGGTCGCTGCCCACGATGCCGCCGATGACCGGGTCGTTCCAACAGTTCTGGATCGAGACGAAGAACCCCTCGGGTTTGACGTACCGCTTTATGAAATGGGTTACCCACTCGGTATCATAGGATTTAGCCGAGATGATGGCGAAATCAAATAGGTCCCGAATCCCCTGGGCATCACTGAGATGCATCGCCTTGACCGGAACGGTAAAGTTCAGCTCCTCGCTGCTGACCCGGAGGCCCTGCTGTTTCATGGCCTCCACGTGCTCCGACCACATGTCGATGATGGTCACGTCCTCGCCCGCTTTGGTCAGAAGAGCGGCCACGTAGCTGCCCACGGCGCCGACGCCGATCATCCCTATTTTGTCGCCCACCAGTCATACCTCCTGCGTTGAGCGGCCTGCCGGCCGCCGTAATTCTTGGGGATATCCGGTCCTGACTTGCTCGTCGCCACCAAGTCTATTGTAGCCCCAGGGGCAGCGCAAGCCTAAATACCTTAGCCCTGCAGACTTAGGCCCACGGCCCGGGTTGGTGGTGCCAGATGTGGGAAGGGATTCAAGACCCTGGCGCGCTATGCTGCGCCACCCACTTGTCGGCCTGGTCCAATTGGGGAGCCGCCGGCCGAAGATTGTAGTAGGGGATGTAAGGCTTGTAGAACTCGAAGATACGGCGCAGCTCCGCCTCGGGCTGGTCGTGGACGTCTACCCGAAGGGAAACATAGGGGAAGACATCCCAGTTGTAGGTCAGGATGCAAGCGGAGCGTTGCCCCGCATCCTGACCCCCAGCATCGCGTCCGGCTTCGATAGCTCGAAGGAGGCGCTCCTCCAGTTCCTCGCCGTCAGCCGCCTCGAAAGCTCGTGCCATCTCCTCGATCACCCGGGGGCCGCTGAGGGTGTTGCCGGCGGCCACGTACCCGTCTCCGATGTGGACTCCCTTCCACTCCCGGGCCATGGGCCCGGAGTAGGCTGCCGCGTGCCCATCCTTGTCCACGACGACAAACTGACGGTGCTCGGGGTTGTAGTCGGCGGCCTTCATCTCCTCCACAACCTTGGGGGCGGCGTAGCCCATGCCGAGCAGTTGCAGGGCCAGCACTCCAAGGCGAGGGTTGGAGCTGGATTGGCTGGCAACGGCCCCCGTCCGGGCCTTGACGTGAGGAACGCGGGAACCCGTGGCCAACGAATGGGTGGCCACCGCGATGCCCAGCCTTCCGGTCTGTTCGCATCGAGCGGTGATAGAGAACGTCATAGCGGCACCTCAGCTTTCCGGATCGTCACCTGAGCGTCTATAACATGGGCGGTCCACCAAGTCAACCTGACTCGCGGGGAGCCCGGACAATCGCGTCTTGAATGCGGGGGTCCGGTCCCGTTCGTTAGGAGCAACGGTGGGCCCCCCATACGATTCCAGGGGAGCGAACGGCGGCCAGACAGGCAACTGTTTGGAAGAGATTCCAAGGCAGTGAGGGAAGCGGCCCGCTCGGTCACCTTCGTCATTCCGGCGCAGGCCGGAATCCAGGCGCGCAATTCGCCACGGCAGCGAACATCGGAGGGAAGCTTAGCTTTCCGGGTCCGGCTTTCGCCGGAGCGCCCCATGTGCTACCTTCGTGTTATGGCTTATCCCCGAGACAAACAACCAGACGCGATTGCCCCGAAATCTTGGCTCCCGTACGGGCGGCCGCGCATTCTATCGTTTATACTTTGACGAAGCGCCCGGGCGGCGGCATCTTCCAGCTTCAAGGAGGTGGGCTTTGACAGAAGGACAAAAGCACGACAAGGCGGTGAATCTCTTCTTCACCGGGAAATACAATTGAGCGCAGGCCGTCCTCCTTGGGCTCAAGGAGCAAGGGTGGGATATTCCCGAGGACCTGGTCCGGGCCGCGGTCTCCTTCGGAGGAGGCGTCGCCCTGTCCAAGAACATCTGCGGGAGCCTGACGTCGGCGGCGATGGCGATGGGGCTGGCGTATGGGAGCACCGAGCCCACCGGCACCGCGCCGCGCCCGGCCTACGCCAGGACCAAGGCGGTCCTGGACCGGTTCCGCGAACAGTTCGGGACGACTCAATGCGGGGACCTGACCGCCGAATGGGTCGATGACTTCGCCAACCCGGCACGGGCCCGCCGCTGCGCCGAGTTGGTCCGCTTCACGCTGGACCAGGTGACCGAAATTAGGGCCCATTCAGAGGAGTCGCCGGAGTGGCAAGACTCGTGGTGGGACGACTACCTGAGCAAGCGGGATAAGGTGAAATGAGCTTCCCGGCTTTTGCAACCGGAGTGGCTCGCCCCGCGGCGACCGTGGCCGCGAGCGTTTTCATCGTCGTCGCAGCCTTCCAGGTTTTCTGGGCGCTCGGCGGCTCATGGGGGCTGTCAGCCGCGTGGGGTGGTGCTCACACCGACTTGCCGGCCGGGCTCCGGGCGGCGAGCGCCCTCTCCGCAGTGCTGATGGTGGCCGGCGCGATCGTGGTTCTTGGCCGCGCCGGTTACCGGGTGGTCGCCGTCCCGACCGGCGTCTTACGCTGGGGCACGTGGGTGATCGTAGCCATTCTGGCGGTGAGCACCCTCGGAAACTTCGCCTCGTCGAGTAGCTGGGAACGGTTCATGAACGGGCCGATCGCTCTCCTGTCGGCGCTCTTGTGCTTCATTGTCGCCCGTAGCGCCGAATCGCACCGCTAGAACGCGCGGATTGCGCCGCCATCCCCGGCGGCCGCTAGATGAAGCGCCACCCTTGCGCTGACCGGACGATGCGGTCAACGCAAGTTGCCGCCGGCCTGTTGGCGAGGACCGAGACGCACCTACGAGATAAGCGCGGGCTGAAGGTTGGGTTGCGGGACCGGCGGCTCTCCCTTTATGCTCTTCACCAGCTCGAAGGCCTGCTTCACCGTCTCGTCGCTGCCCTCGAGGCTGATGATGACACTGCCCTCGGAGCCGCCCACGCCCCCCGAACCAACGTGAGTGGCGGTTACGCCGGTCAACATCGCCAGCGCCTCGATCTCCGTCAACACGAGGCCTGTCATTATCGGCATGAGGCCCACTTTGGCCCCCAGTACATATTTGAACAACCCCTGTCCGCACTTCTGAACCGCTATGGTGACCGAGGGAACGAGCTTTTCCAGGCCGACGGGGATGATGATGTTGGTTCCCCGGGCCGTTACAATCGGCCACACGGCGCCGATGGTCCCACCGAACCAATTGGCGGCCAATACCCCCACGTTCCCCTCGTGGTCCACCGCGTTCACCCCCTTCACCACAACGTCCGTCGCCTTCAGGTCTTTCAGGGCCTCATCGAAGACATCCTGAGTCAAGCTCCCGTCCCGGAATACCCAGGGGCCCTGCCCTTCCTCCGGCAGGGTGGACGCCAGCCGGCCATCGGTGACGATTCCCGCCGTACAGTTGGCCTTGGTGAGGGTATCACCGAGCACCTCCTCCGCGACGAACGCCGTGGTAATCCCCCTGCAGATCATGAAGAGTCCCTCGTTCCGGCTTCGTTGCACCTCCGGCAGCGCCAGCACGCCCTTGGCCAGGAGCCGGCGAGACTCCGATGGCGTAATGACGACGATACCGTATGTCCGGTCACTGCGGCCACCTTCGAGTTTCTGCTTGAACTGTGAAGTGTCGTAGAACATCTGTCACTCCCCCTCTTTCGATTCGAACTCCCATACAACGGCCGGCGGATTTCGAGCCAGGGCCTGGCTCCCCGCATCTCGCGAGCCGCTCAGACGCCGAGCCAATGCCATCCGGAATCTTCAGGTTGCCTCGGTACCGGCACCACCAAGGCTCCGGGACAACCCTCGGAGCTTACGACTGCCTCCGGCCCGTGGCCAGCATAGCTTCGGCGGGCCGGAGGTGTCAACGACGCGCCGGTCCGGCACTGGAACGACACGGGCAAAACCTGTATAGTCAAGCCAGTCCACTGAGGACCAATACTGAATTCGACCAACGGTGAGCCAAATTCTCCCAGGGAGGTCGTGTAATGGCATCTACGGCATCTAAGGTCTATTTCATGAGTGACCGCTCAACCGGCCCCGACAGCACTTTGGTGGCAAAGATGCTGGCGGTCTTCGACGCCGCCGGGCTGGGTGAAATGATAAAACCCTACGACGTCGTGGCCATCAAGCTCCATTGCGGCGAGTACAACAACACCGGCTATCTGCGGCCCGTCTACGCGCGGGCCCTGGCGGATAAGATCAAGAGCCTTGGTGGCCGCCCCTTCGTATGCGACACCACGACTCTGACCTACAATCCCTTCGCGGGAAGGGTGACCGCCATGGACGAGCTGCTAACGGCGGAGAGAAACGGGTACAGCTCCGCCACGCTGGGTTGTCCATTCATCGTCGCCGATGGCTTCTTCGGCACCGACGACCACCACGTGGACCTGCCTGAAGGCGTGATTATCAAGGAGACCTACATCGCCAAGGCTTTGGCCATGGCCGATGTCCTGATTGTCCTCAGCCATTTCAAGGGACACATGACGGGAGTGTTTGGCGGGGCCATCAAGAACCTTGGCATCGGCGGGCAATCGAAACGGGGCAAGTTCAACGTGCACCAGTCAAGGCACCCCCAGTGGGGAATGCACCTCTCCGAGTTCAACCCCCACCTGTGCATCGGACACGGATGTGCCCAGTGGCAGATTTGTGAAGACTGCTGCCCCTTGGGGCTTTTCAATGTCGTCGACCACACCATAGAGTGGCAAGCCGAAAACTGCATCAACTGCCAGGCGTGCAACAACATTGTCACCTGCGGGGTGTTGACCAGGCCGCTGGGCAACGTCGACGGAGCCGCCGCCGCCATGGCCGACGGGGCCCTGGCAGTGGTCAAAACGGTGGGCTCCGACAAGGTGGGCTTCATCAACATGGCCATCGACGCATCCCCCGGGTGCGACTGTGTCATGTGGACCGACCGGGCCTTTGTTCCCAACATCGGTGTTTTCGCCAGCCGCGATCCCGTTGCGATCGATTGCGCCTGTCGAGACATGGTCGACCAGTCACCGGGTGTTGTCGGGTCCAAGGCCCACGAGGCCGGCGTCCTAGCCCCCGGCGTTCCCAAATTCGCCGCCGTCTCCTCAGCGGTGGGCGCCAGCGACAGCCTGCAAATCAACTCCGGCGTGCGCAATGGCCTGGGGAGCGCAGACTACGAGCTTCTGGAGGCCCTGGTGCCCGACACCAGCTACTACCGCTTCCAGTTTGACCCCCGGCCGGTGCGCCAACGGTTTGCAAAGTACTTCGAGAAGGACCCCGTCGTACCGGCGCGAGGATTCAAGCGAACGGAGAACGTCGATCTCGCGACGCTGAGGTGATGACTTGGGCGGGTATCAGGGCAAACTGCTTCGGGTAGACCTGAGTTCGGGCCGGGTGGCAGAGGAGCCCCTGGATGCGGCCATCGCTCGCCAGTACATCGGTGGCATAGGCCTGGGCTCACGCATCCTTTTCGACGAGGTGCCCCCCAGCGCCGACCCTCTCGCCCCGGACAACAAGCTCCTCTTCATGGCCGGGCCCCTGGTGGGGACGGACTTCCCGGCCTCGGCCGGCTTTGCCGTAGTCACCAAGTCGCCGCTGACGGGCCTGCTCACCCATGACAGCCTCGCCGGTCACTGGGGAGCGTCGCTGAAACAAAGCGGCTACGATGGCATCATCGTGGAGGGGGCCTCACCCCGGCCGGTGTGGCTGGACGTCAGGGACAGCGGCGCCGAGATCAAGGACGGCACCGGGCTCTGGGGGACTGATGCCATCGACGCCGAGGTGAAGATTCAGGGGCAGTTCGCCGGCCCATCGGCCAAGGTGGTGGGAATCGGCCCGGCGGGTGAGGGCAGAGTAGCGCTGGCCTGCCTGGTCGGCGACGGCGGGAGGGCCGTTGGCCGCGGCGGCATCGGGGCGGTGATGGGCTCCAAGAACCTGAAGGCCATCTCCGTCCAGGGCGCCAAGGCAGTCCCCGTAGCGGAGGAAGCCAGCTTCAACCAGGTAGCCACGCGGCTTGCCCGGATCATCGGCGGCAACCGGCGCATGGCCATGCTCTTCAAGTGGGGCACGGCTTACCATATGGACTCCGGGTGGCAAAAGGGCGCCGTACCGGCGCACAACTGGCGCCTCGGAATGTGGAAAGAGGGCTCCATCAACCTGGGCGGCAAGAAGATGGCCGATACCATCTTGCAGCCCCACGAGTCGTGCCTGAACTGTCCCGTCCGCTGCACTCGCTGGGTAAAGATAGCCGGTGGCAAGTACCGGATGGAGGGGGCCGGGCCCGAGTACGAAACGCTGGCCGCGCTGGGCTCCCTGTGCCTGAACGACAACCTGGAGGCCGTCTGCAAAGCCGACGACCTGTGCAAGAGATACGGGTTGGACACGGTATCCGTGGGCGCCGCTATCGCCTTCGCCATGGAAGCCCACGAGCGTGGTCTCCTCAGTGGGGAAGCCGCGGACGGCCTGGACCTGGGTTGGGGCAACTCTGACACCATCATCGAGCTTGTCGAGAGAATCGCTGCCCGCAAGGGCCTCGGCGAGCTGCTGGGCCAAGGGGTTAGAGCGGCCTCCAAGAGAATCGGGGCCGAAAGCGAACCCTTTGCCATGCACGTGAAGGGGATGGAGATACCGATGTATGACCCCCGGGCCTACTTCAGTCTGGGAGCGGCCTACGCCACCGGCCCGAACCCCGGCTGCGACCTCACCGGGGCGCCCTCCATCTTCGAGCTGTTCAGCTCCATGCCCGAGGCTGGAGTGCTTTACCGTCAGGACCGGTTTGACCGCGCCGGGAAGGGACTGGCGGCCAAGGTGGGCCAGGACGTGACCAGCGTTCTCAGCTCCATGGTCGTCTGCCTCTATCCGGGCCTTACCCTAGCGCCGCTGCACCTGGCGGAGGCGCTTTCCTCGGCCACCGGCTTCGACTACACCTCGGCGGAGATACTGCAGGCCGGCGAGCGCATCGTCAATCTGCAAAGGATGTACAACCTGCGCTGTGGCCTGGATGGCGAGGTGGACCGGCTTCCACCGCGGCTTCTGGAGCCCCTCAATGAAGGTGGGACCGGCGGGCGGGCGCCGAACGTCGAGGAGCAGTTGCGGGAGTACCGGCAGCTACGCGGATGGGGCGACGACGGCAGGCCTACCAAGGAAAAACTTGAGGAGCTGGGTCTAGAGTTTGCCGCGCCGTGAGGTTCAACCCTGAAATACACCACCGCCGCACTATCCGCCTGCCGGGGTATGACTACTCCGAGCCAGGAGCCTATTTTGTTACCCTGGTCACCCGTGGACACGAATGCTTGTTCGGCGAGGTTTGCGACGGACGGGTCCTGCTAAATAAATGGGGTGGAATTGTCCACGAGGAATGGGTGATGTCGGAGGGTGTTCGGCATGAGATTGCCCTCGACACATTTGTGGTGATGCCGAACCACCTGCATGGGATCGTGATTATCAAGGATGCAGGAATTACCGGGGTTAGGATAAGGGCGACCGGCCGGTCGCCCCTACCGATTTCTGGGCCGGGAAAACGTTCATTGGGGGCCTTCATTGCCGGGTTCAAATCCGCCGCAACCAAACGAATCAACATTGACCGGCACTTGCCAGGAGTCCCGGTTTGGCAACGAAACTATTTCGAACACATCATTCGCGACGAAACGTCGCTCGGGCGGATCCGTGAGTACATTGTCAACAATCCCCGGCAATGGGAACTGGACCGAGAGAATCCGTTATCGTGGTTATCAAGGGTCCAAGATCGTCCGGGTTCAATGTAGGGGCGACCGGCCGGTCGCCCCTACCCACCTCTGGGCCGGGAAAACGTTCATTGGGGGCCTTCATTGCCGGGTTCAAATCCGCCGCAACCAAACGAATCAACATTGACCGGCACTTGCCGGGAGTCCCGGTTTGGCAACGAAACTATTTCGAGCACATCATTCGCGGCGAAACGTCGCTCGGGCGGATCCGTGAGTACATTGTCAACAATCCCCAGCAATGGGAACTGGACCGAGAGAATCCGTTATCGTGGTTATCAAGGGTCCAAGAACGTCCGGGTTCAACGTAGGGGCGACCGGCCGGTCGCCCCTACCTGCCCAGGGGTTCTAGTACGAACGGTCAGGCGCTGCGGGTCATGCGGTGGGCCACCGCCGCCGCTCCGAAGCCGTTGTTGATGTTGACCACGGCGACCCCGGGAACACAGCTGTTCAGCATCGCCAGCAGCGCCGACAACCCCTTGAAGGACGCTCCATATCCGTTGGAGGTGGGCACGGCGATCACCGGCTTGTCCACCAGGCCGGCCACCACGCTGGGCAACGCGCCGTCCATCCCCGCGACCACCACCACCACGGCGGCTTCCCTGAGCCGGTCTGTTTCCGATAGAAGCCGCTGGATGCCGGCCACGCCAACGTCGAAGAGCCGGCCCACCGGGTGCCCCAGGATCGATGCCGTGACCGCCGCTTCTTCAGCCGCGGGGGCGTCCGAGGTGCCCGCGGATACGACCAGCACGCTGGCGGGTTGAGGCGGCAAGGTCTTCCCCACGTGAATAAGCTTGGCGGTGGGGTGATAGATAGCCCCCGGTAATCTGGTCCGGATCGTCCGGTAGACGGTGCGATTTGCCTTCGTGGCAATTCCGGTCCCCTCGGACTCAACCAGCACTTCAAGGATCCCGGCTATCTGGGAAGGGGTCTTGCCCAAGCAGAGGACCGCCTCCGGCATACCCTGGCGCTTGCTGCGCTGTACGTCCACTCGGGCATAGCCCAGGTTGACCACGGCCGGGTCCGGAGCGTCCGCCGGCGTCATTGAAGAGGCCTCAGCGGTATACTCCCGTCCTCGTTCATGCTGCCGGTCCGGTAACCCTGCAAGT
The DNA here is from genome assembly GCA_913020235.1 of uncultured Chloroflexota bacterium. The sequence continues at coordinate 4,907 of CAJWBT010000012.1, read as the reverse complement.
CCAGGGCCACGTACCGGTACCCCAGCTCCTTCAGGTGCCCCACAACGGCCGGGGCCTCCTCGAGCAGCCGGGCCATCTCGTCGGCCATGATTTCAATGCGGGCTATCGGACCGTGGTGGCGCACCCGTACCTGGCGGTAGCCTCGGTCAAAGAGGTACTCCTCCGCCTTCTCGATCTGGCGCAGGGCTTCGACGGTAATGCCGGTGCCGTAGGGGAACCGGGAGGCCAGACAAGCCATGGCTGGCTTACTCCAGGTGGGAAGGCCCATTTTATGGGACAGAGCCCGAATCTCATCCTTGGTCATGCACGCCTCAAGCAGAGGGCTCCGCACGCCGTAGGTTTCTCGCGCCTGCATCCCCGGGCGAAAGTCGTCCAGGTCACTCGCCGTGGTCCCGTCGGCGATGAATGGGTAGTATCTCTCCGCGGCGATATCCTTTAGCCTGCCAAACAGTTCCGACTTGCAGTGAAAGCACCGGTCGGGGCGGTTCACCGCAAAACGCTTGTCCCCCAGCTCTCGGGTGGACAGGGAGATGCACTCCACCCCCAGCTTGGCGGCGAACTCTTGGGCGAAGGCCTGCTCACGCTGGGAGTAGACCGGGCTAATGGCATTCACTGCCAGAACGTTGCCGCCCTTCAAGACCTCTTGCGCCACGGCCAGCAGAAAAGTGCTATCCACCCCGCCTGAATAGGCGACGGCTACCCGGCCCATGCTGGTCAGGATGCGCTGGAGGTCTTCCAGCTTGGCCTCAGTGGCCTGGGCTGTTTGCGAAACAGACGCCATTACCGCCAGTGTCTCCCTCTTCATCGTTCCCTCGTTCCGGGTCAATTATGCGAGATTCCCACCTGCGTTTGCAAGTCGCCCCGGAGATGGATCCAGAGACGGTGACGCCGCGAGCCTTGTTCCGATATAATTCCTCCGCTACTCAACGCAAAGGAGGAGTGCCATGGCAGCAGTGGTGGAGACCCCTCTAGCCCGGCGCGGCCGCGACAACCAGGTGCTGGGCGCCGGTGGCAAACCCCTCCTGGTTATTGTGGAGGGAGCGGATATCGACGCCATGGTGGATGCCGGACTGGAAGCCATCGGCGGCTTGGGACGCGTCATCGGGGATAACCGCCAGGTAGTCCTCAAGCCCAACACCAACCAGCGCGACCCCTTTCCGTCTATCACGGCGACCGAAACGCTGGCCGCCGTGGCCCGCCATTGCCGCGCCGCGGGCGCCGAACAGATCATGGTGCACGAGGACCACAGGAACGAGTTGGACCTCTACTATGACCCTGCGGACCTGGCCGGCACGGAGATTCAGCTCTCCCACGCACCGGAAGCCGCCCATTACGTCCTGGTCGAACACGACGCCTGGCACGGAGACCTGGACCCAGATGTGGCGTTCCCAGGGATGGAGGGCGGTGCCTCCATGGAACGCCTGCGGGCGCCCGGCGTCCGCAGGACTGAAGGTCCTCGCTTGCGCATCGCACGCCAGGTCCAGGAAGCGGCGGTCATCATCAGCCTGCCCGTCCTCAAGCGCCACTTCGCCGGGCAGATCTCCAGCGCGCTCAAGAACCATTTCGGGTCCGTCTATGGCCTCCATCGCTGGCTCGCCCACGCGTCACTCCAGAACAACCGCGACTACTTCGACCGCAAATTGGCCGAGTTCGCCTCCGCCGTGCGCCCGGAACTCACCATTACCGACGCGCGCTCCCTACAGGCTGTCTTCGGACCGTCCAGAAGCCCGGACACCCGGATCATTGATGGGGTGAACCGCCTCATCATCACCGGCGACATGGTCGCCGCCGATGTGGTCGCTATGGAGATAATGAAGCAGCATGACAGCACCTTCACTCAAGCCAATGAAGCCATCGTCCGCCGTCAGCATGAGCATGCCGAGGAGCTGGGCCTGGGCACCGGCGACCTGTCTCGATTCGAGATAGTCCAGTTGAAGGTCTAGCTGAACTCATGCCCGATAGATGGATGGTCAAACACCGGCAACACGATGCTGCTCTCGACCGGCCGGGGCTGATGGGGCGGTTGCGCCGCAAAACTCGGACTGGACTCGCACGGAATAAGCTATTAACATGTTGGGAGTGCATCTCGAAAAGCGGGATGCTTTCGTGGTATCGTGGGCTTGAATCCCACTCTCTCCGCGACCTGCTCATACAGAGTAAGGCTCAGGCCGGCGTACTTGGGACTGGCCGGAATTGCTCTGGTCGATTTCGCCGGGGTGTGGCCCAGTGGTAGGGCGCCACGTTCGGGACGTGGAAGCCGGGAGTTCGAATCTCCCCACCCCGACCATTTTTTTGGCCAATCTTGAAATCGCTGAGGATGCCGAGTTTGCCAAGAATCCGAACCTGATTCGTTTCCCCTCCGCGGCTTCCGCGTGCCCGGCAATGAGTGTTGAGATGGACGTTTGGTGGCCGAGGGTGGCACCGCGGAGATAGGAAGACAGCCATTCTCCCCAAACGGACCGAACGGATTTTCTACGGCTGGGTCATCGTCGCCACCATGTGGGTGGTCAACTTCTCCACTATGGCGACCGGCAACCTGAACTTCGGTCTTTTCGTTCTCCCCATGGGCGGCGCGTTGGGCATGTCACGTAGCCAGTTCGGTTGGGCCGTGACCACCCGCCGCCTTTCCGCCGGCCTTTCCAGCTATGTTATCGGAAGGTTGCTGGACCGGTACGGGCCCCGTGTCTTCACCGTCATCTCCGCCGTCGTTATCGGTGTCGCGTTGCTGGCCGTGAGTCGGGCCACCGCCCCCTGGCAGGTCATATTACTTTTCGGTATCGTGGGCGTATCCGGGCTAGCTACCCCCCAGGGTATCGTCACCTCGGTTCCGGTAGCCAAGTGGTTTCGACGCAAACGGGGCCGGGCATTGGCGCTGTCCACCACCGGATTGGGCATCGGCGGTGTCGTCATCGTGCCCGTCACCCAGATGCTGCTCGACCACCTCGGCTGGCGCGCCACTTGGACCGTGCTTGCCATCATCTTCATGGTGCTTTCCATCCCGGTCGCTGCCCTATTCCTGCGCCGCCAACCCGAGGACCTGGGCCTGACGGTGGACGGCGAACCGGAGGCTCCGGCCTCCGGGCCACCCTCATCGCAGGGGGAGCTCTCCGACGCACCGGAGGCGGCCTGGACGGTACGCGAGGCCCTGCGCACCAGTACCCTATGGAAGCTGATTCTGGTCTTTGGACTGGCCGGGGTGGCTCAAGGCGGAGCCAGTGTCCACCGGATTCCCTACTGGGTTGAGCAGGGATTCGGCCCCCAGGTGGTGTCCTTCTCCTTCTCGGCCGATGCCGCCGGAGCCGCGACGATGGCCCTGATCGCCGGGTGGATGGCCGACCGATTGCCCATTCGCTCGATAGCCATGGTCTCTTATCTGGGGTTTGCCGCGGCTATTTGGCTGATGATAGATGGCCGGAACGAGTTCTTCCTCTTCGGCTCCACGATCACTTTCGGGCTGTCGGTGGGCGCGGGCATGATCGTCCACTCCTACATCTTCGCCGCCTATTTTGGGCGGGCGTTCTTGGGGTCCATCCGGGGGCTCGTCCTGCCCATAATTTTGGTCAGCAATGGTATCGGGGCCCCGCTGGTAGGGTACCTGAGGGACAGCACCGGTACCTACATGTCCTCCTGGTGGCTAATGCTTTCTCTCTATCTGCTGGCGGCCGTGATCATCGCCACCGTGACCCCGCCCAGTCACAGCGGAGGTCCGGTCCAGGCACCTGCCCGCGTCTAATGCCCGGCAGTTTATATTGGACCTACCCTGGCTCTTTCGACCCCACCCGGCACCCCAAGAAATTGTGGATTCACCCCCTAACAACCGGGCTGGCCAGACCCAACGGCCCAGCCTCCTGATGCTACCGGTAATTTGCAAGAGAGCAGACGTTGGTGTCGATGCCAAGCTTTCAGAGCGCGTGGTGCCGGCGGAAGACCTGGAAGCTGCCCGGCTTCCTCTCAGCCTTCCGGTACCGGGTGTACTGGAGTTCGCTCCGCTATACGTTGAGACGCCCCATCCACCTACACTGGATGGGGCGTCTCCTCAGACTCTTTCCGGGCCGTAGCCCCTGAAGCCTCATAATTGTCAAACCTTATTGACGGCTATACACCGTTCTGCTGACCCGTCCTACGAGCCGGTGGCCTCACCGACGGGCTCGAACTCCCCCTAAGGAAGCGCCAGATCCTCCTCTTCCGCGCACCGTTTTTCGAGGACGGCGTTCATTATTCTCTCGAGAGCGACGGTGACCCTCTCCACCCGGGTCGAAATGAGCGAGACACTCTGTGACGAACTCAGCTTCTGATAGCTTGCGCCCATGTGAACTTGTGCACCTAAGTTGCAATCGGCCCCCCAGCCCCGGAACGGCTCGACCGGGACGGTGACCGGCTGCGACGGGGAGGCCAACGCGAACCTCGATCCGGTGCCGCGGCGACTATTCAGCCCAGATTGACCTACGCTCTGCCGATTTGACTCCCGGAACTCGTGTATGGAATAATTAAAGGTACAAACGGGGACGCGCGGGTTCGACAGGAGCGTCGCGTGGCGGATTGCAAGCCGAGGTGCCATCAACCTCGTTAAACCGGTGGCAGCCATTAACTGGCGAACGTGAATTCGCACTAGCCGTCTAAAGAGCGGCTACGTCCGCCCACTGCAAGTCCCGGATGCGGTGGTGCGGGCGCCAAGAGTCCGGGATGCGGGTGCTCCTGTGCCGATAAGGGGCAGCCAAAGATTGATCGGCTGGCGTCTCGGAGATTCCGTCGGTGGAAGCTCTGAGAGGCGAGACTTAAAGCACCGGACAAGCTTGTAGTAGATCCGACCAGGGGGCCTTTTGGACGGGGAGTTCGACTCTCCCCCGTCTCCACCAAGAACACGAATCGGTCGCCTCAGGCTCATTTGTAGCTTGAGGCGGCTCTTT
>CAJWBT010000011.1 GCA_913020235.1 uncultured Chloroflexota bacterium | reverse complement strand
CCATCTGGCCCATGTGCTTCTTTGGCATCACCAGCAGCATCAGGGGCACCCAGGTTAGCGTGTTGACGATGACGATGATATCCTCGTCCAGGTACCGTACCCTGGCGGGCGCGCGGTCCGCGACGATTTCACAGAACACACAGTAGGCAGGGTCGCTCAACGGTCGCCGCTCCGCATCGGATAGCTCGACCTCCACGCATCTTGAGGATCGCATTAGCCAGCTTAACGCGCCGGCCCGTCCCAGCCCAGCCTCACCGCCTTGTGAATATAAAGGCCGGTATACCCCTTGTCAATGCCGGCCCAGGCTCATGACACAGCTAGGCGAGTCGCATGCCGGCAGGAAAGGCTGCTCTTGCATCTCCCAGATAGCCGCAGAGACACAGAGCGCCCAGAATGATTCTCTGCGTCTCTGTGGCTCTGTGGCAAAACTTCTGGGGGCGTCTCGCCGGCGGCCGGGTCCTTTCTTTTCAGCTCTTGCGCCATCGGCCGGCGGAACAGGCAAATGCCTTGGTAGCTACTCGACCCAGTACCCGCCTGCGAGGCTGCATGGTATCATGGCTTTCGGAGGTAACCATGTTCGGGTTAGCTATCATGACCGTCAGTACGTCCGGCCACATGGGGCTGCGCGAGGACACCAGCGGGCAGGCCATCAGGGAAACGTTGGAACCCCAGGGATTCCGGGTGGTCCGCTACGAGGTTGTGCCTGACGACGGGGACTTGATCGCCGGCAAGCTTTCCAAGTGGGCCGGCGCCCCCGACGTTGACCTGATCATCACCACCGGGGGGACCGGCCTGGGTCTCCGGGACGTTACTCCCGAGGCATGCCTCTCGATCATCGACAAGGAGGTTCCCGGCCTGGCGGAGGCGATGCGGGCAAACACCCTCCAGTTCACTCCCATGGCCATGCTCAGCCGCTCCGTGGCCGGAATTCGGGGAAGCACGCTGATCATCACCCTGCCGGGCAGCCTCAAAGCCGTCCGCCAGTGTTTGGACGTAGTCAACCCGGTCCTCGCCCATGCCCTGGAGCTGCTCAAGAAAGAGACCGTCAGCGAACACCCGGTGTAATCGCAGGCCGGGTCGGCCTTACTGTAGGAGATCCAACTCATCCGGCCTTTTCTCCTCCGTGCTGCCGGAAGCGCCCGGTATCGTACCGAACCGGGTGAAGCCCCGATGAGCCAGAGTCCTGCTTCAGCGGCGCCGTGGCCGGCATCCTCGGACGCGGCATTCCGGCGGATTGGAGCACCGGACATTCGGGGCCGCCGCCGGAAGAACCTGGCTCCGGGGCAGTGCAGTGATACGGCCTTGACCGCGCCGGAATAGGACCGAAATCGGATTCTCCTCGGGCGAGAACCGGGTTTTTGCTTAACCTGTTCAGATACCCTTGACACTGTTGTTTCGGCTTTGCTAGGATTTCAGGCATCGGTTCACGATGTATCTCGCGAGCTAGGGCGCGACGTGCCCCCTACGGATTCCGTTGTCCAACATGGGAGCAATGGGTCGTAGCATGTCCCAACATTCGATGGCTAAGGCGAAGACCGGGCCGGCGCTTCCGGCGATGTTCGCCCGTTACAAGGACCTGGTGGAGCAGGAGCTTTCAAGGTCGGTGCCGGCATCCGATGATGCCGAGGTTCACGTATTGCTCCGATACCACCTTGGGTGGGTGGACCGGAGCGGCAAGCCGGCCGAGTCCCCTGTCTCTCAGGGCAAGGCATTGCGTCCCACCCTCTGCCTCTTCGCCTGTGAGGCCCTTTCGGGGGAAACCGATAGGGCGCAGCCGGGCGCAGCCGCTTTGGAACTCATCCACAACTTCTCCCTGGTCCACGACGATATCCAGGACCAGGACCGGGAGCGGCGCCACCAGCCTACTGTTTGGAGCTTGTGGGGAATACCCAGAGCGTTGGTGGCGGGCAACGCCATGCAGTCCGTCGGGGACCTGGCTCTGCTCGGGGCAGCCCGCCGGAATTCGCCGCCAGAAACGGTCTTGAAGGTCTCGGAGATACTGACCTCCAGCTATCTGGAAATGATCGAAGGCCAGTGCCAGGACATGGCTTTCGAGTCCAGATCGGACATCACCACCGACGAATACCTCACGATGATCGCGCTAAAGACCGGGGCCCTGATTCGCAGCGGCCTCGAGATTGGGGCCCTGCTGGCCGGCGCCGGCGCCACGGCGGTTGAGGCTTTCCGCCAGGTCGGGAGTTACCTGGGCCGGGCTTTTCAAGTGCGGGACGACTTCCTGGGCATATGGGGGGATGAGACCACCATCGGGAAGGCCTCCGGCAACGACATTCGGCGCCGGAAGAAATCTTTCCCGGTTGTGATCGCCTTCAGCCAGGCCACCGGCCCCGCACGCGATGACCTTGTACGGATCTACCAAAAAGAGGAACTGGACGAAGATGACGTTCAACGGGTGCTGGCCGTGCTAGAGGAGGTCGGCGCCCGCGAGCAGTGCCAGCGAGTCACTGAGGCCAGTGCAGCCTCGGCCCTCCAAGCTTTAGACTCGATCCCACTGCCGCCCTGGGCCAGGACTGAGGCCGGGGAACTGGTGGACTACCTTGCCTGGAGAGAGTATTGACCCTTGAGGTTGGTGTAGATGTATCGCGCCAAACGGCCCGCTGAACTCGCTGTTCGATTGGGCTTCTACATATTGAAGAACCGGTTGCGGGGCCGGAAGCGGTTTCCGTTGGTGACCATGCTGGAGCCCCTGGAGATGTGCAACCTGGCCTGTGGCGGATGCGGGCGCATTCGGGAGTACCGGCCGGTGATCGAAAAGATGATGCCGGTGGATGTGGCCCTGGAGGCCGTAAAGGAGTCTGGGGCGCCTATCGTCTCCATCGCCGGCGGTGAGCCCACCATCCATCCCAACGTCGATGAGATTATCAACCGGCTGGTGGCGCGAAAACACTTCGTCTACTGCTGCACCAACGGGCTGCTGCTGGAGCGGATGCTCGACAAGGTGCCTGCTTCCAAGTACCTCTGCTGGGTCGTTCACCTGGACGGGATGGAACAGAAGCACGACGAGTCGGTGGCCCGAGCCGGGGTTTTCAAGACGGCCGTTCGGGGTATGGAGGCGGCGCTCGGCCAGGGATACCGGGTATGCACCAACACCACCGTGTTTCGCAACAGCGACGCCGAAGACTTGTGGGAGATGTTTCGGCTGGTAGGCGGCATGGGCGTCGAAGGCTCTATGATTTCTCCGGGGTACGAGTTCCCGGACGCGTCAAACCAGGACCTGTTCCTGACCCGGAGGGAGTCCCAGACCATGTTTCGGAAGCTGCTGGACCCCAGTCTCACCGGGGGCATGCGGTTCTATAACAACCCGCTGTACTTGAACTTTCTGCGCGGGAAAAGGGACTACCAGTGCGCCGCCTGGTCCAGTCCGACCTACACAATAATGGGGTGGCGCAAGCCCTGCTATCCGCTGGCCGACGAGCATACCCAAGAGGTCAACGAGCTGTATGAAGGTCCCCTTTGGGACCGCTACGGGGTGGGCAAGGACCCTCGATGCGCCAACTGCATGATGCATTGCGGGTTCGAGTCGGCTACCATTTTCCAGGCCGTCACCACTCCCAGGGATTGGGCGACGCTGATCACCTCCGGTGCTGCCGGCAAGGCCGGCATCACCGCGGCGTGACTTGCAGGAGGTTCGGTGCTAGCTATCGTCGCCAGCATGGAGCAGGAGTTGGTCCGCCTCCGAACCGAGTTGGGGCTACGAGCCGGCGCCACGGGGCGTGAGTCGCCCGCGGCTGTGGGCCTCCACGTCATCGGCGTCGGAAGGTCCGCGGCGGAGTCTGCCGTACAGTCGCTGATCCAGCGCCAGGGGATGACCGGCGAAGGTTCGCCTTCCCCGGAAAGGTTGTTGCTATTGGGGTTTGCCGGCGGGGTTGACCCGGCTCTCGGGGCCGGGACCCTGGTCCTGTCCTCCCGCTACTACCGGCAGGAGCCGGCGGAACCGGCCCGGTCCCTCCATTCGCCGGGGGAAGCGGCTGAGGACTACCTGGCTCCCGACCCGGAAATGTTGGGGCAGGGGATTCAAGCCGCCACCGCCGCCGGTGAAGCGTGGGCCAATGCAGACTCCTTGACGGTAGACCACCTGGTTGCGACTCCCGAAGGCAAACAGGCTATCCGCCTCCGGCACCCGGTCGGCATCGTGGAAATGGAAGACTACTGGGTCGCGGCGGCGGCGCGGGATGCAGGGGTGCCCTTCCTTTCAGCGAGGGTGGTCCTGGACGCGGCGGACCAGACCCTGCCCGGTTACCTCCTGGGCCTGAGCCGCTCCCGAGTCAGGGCCGCGGTCACCGTAGCGGCAATGCCCTGGCGGATTCCCGCCTTGCTGGGGCTGGCCCGCCGGCTTCCGCTGGCCCAGAAAGTTTTGACCCGCTTCGCCACCGCCTTTCTGAGGCAACTGGCCGGCGCCGAACCGGCCCAACCGAACTTGGAACCACCTTCCTCCGCTATCTCAGCCGGCTCCGGCTGGAGCAGGCATGGATGAGAGTCCTGGTGACAGGAGCCACAGGGTTTGTTGGAGGTAATCTGGCGAGAGAGCTTCGGCGGCGCGGCTATGATGTTAGCGCGCTGGTCCGGCCGGGAAGCAACACCTTAACAATCGACGGCACCGGGGTAGATCGTGTGCCTGGGGACATTCTGGACCGGGAATCGGTGGACCGGGCTTTGCGCGGATGCGAGGTGGTGTTTCACTGTGCGGCAGCGTACACTTTTTGGACACCGGACCCGGACCTGATGTACCGGACCAACGTTGGCGGCACGGCCAACGTCTTGGAGGCGGCCCGGCAAGCCGGGGTTTCGAAGGTGGTCTATACGAGCACCGTGTCCACCGTTGGCCTGGCCGCCGGTGGGTTGGGGACGGAAGAAACCCCCATGGACCCCAGCCACCTGGTTGGTCACTACAAGAGGTCCAAGTACCGGGCGGAATGCCTGGCGCTGACGATGGCTTCTGAGGGCCTGCCCGTGGTGGTGGTCAATCCCACCACTCCGGTCGGTCCCTGGGACATCAAGCCCACGCCCACCGGAAGGATGGTGCTGGATTTCATGAGAGGCCGGATCCCGGCGTACCTGGACACTGGAATGAACCTGGTCGATGTGGAAGACGTGGCCGCCGGGCATATCCTGGCCATGGAACGGGGGAGGCCGGGCCAGCGCTATCTGCTGGGCAACCGGAACGTGACGCTCAAAGGGGTATTCGCCATGCTCCAAGAAGCAACCGGCCGCCGGGCGCCCCGGTGGCGTGCTCCCTACTGGCTGGCGTTGGGAGCCGGGTATCTGGACCAGCTGGTGGAAGGGAGATTGCTCAGACGGGAGCCGCGAATACCCCTGGAAGGGCTGAAAGTGGCGAGAACTCCAATGTATGTAGACTGCCAGAAGGCGGTCAAAGAGTTGGGACAGCCCCAGAGTTCGGTGGAGGCTGCAATCGGGAAAGCAGTGAAATGGTTCATGGACCACGGATATACCCGGAGTGGAAGGGGGGCACCAGAGGCAGAGCGGTAGCCTTGGCTTGCCCGGATGCCGTTCCGCCTTCCGGGGGGCCTCCCTCCGTGGGCAGGCGATCGGCGGGGGCCCAGGCCCATGACGTCGGGTTCTGCAGTCACAGGTAACAGGTAATGGCCGGTCAGACAAGCATATCGGAAGCTACATACAGGGAAGCGGTGCATCAGGCGATCCGGCGCACCCAGGACTACTTTCGCCGGAGCCAGCACCGGGACGGCTACTGGTGTGGCGAGCTGGAGACCAACGCCACCATGGAGGCCGAATACCTGATGCTGTGCTACTTCCTGGGCCGGGTGGACCGGGAGCGCTGGCGTAAGGTCACCAACTATATCTTGAGCAAGCAGCGGGAGGACGGCTCCTGGGGCCAGTACTACCAGGCCCCCGGAGACTTAAGCACTTCGGTGGAGTGCTACTTTGCCTTGAAGCTGGCTGGCTACTCTTCGGATACAGAGCCCCTGCGCCGGGCCCGGCAGTTTATCCTGGCTCGGGGGGGCGTGCCCGGGGTGCGGGTCTTCACCAAGATATGGCTGGCTCTTCTTGGGCAGTGGGACTGGCGGGGCACGCCCAACATGCCTCCCGAATTGATCTTTCTGCCCTCCTGGGTTCCCTTCAACATATACGAGTTCGCCAGTTGGGCCAGGGCAACCATGGTGCCCATGCTGATCATCCTGACTCACCGGCCCAGTTGCCCCGTGCCCGAGTCGGCTCGAATCGACGAGCTTTACCCCCGGCCCCGGAACGAGACCGACTACTCGCTTCCGAAGCCCAAGACCAGATGGGGATGGGCCTGGGTGCTGCATCGCCTGGACCGGATTGCCGGTCTGTACCGGAACCTGCCGCTCCACCCATTCCGGGCGCGGGCGGAGAGAAGGATCGTCGACTGGATATTGCGCCATCAGGAATCGGACGGTTGCTGGGGCGGAATCCAGCCACCCTGGGTCTACTCCCTCATCGCATTGCACCACCTGGGGTTTCCGCCCAGCCACCCGGCGATGGAGAAGGGATATGCTGGATTTGAAGGGTATGCCATCGAGGACGAAGATACCTGCATGGTCCAGGCGTGCATGTCCCCGGTTTGGGATACCTGTCTGGCCCAGCTGGCCCTGTTGGACTCCGGGGTGGCCGAGGATGATCCCATGGTCCGGAGGTCTACTCGCTGGCTGCTGGACCAGCAGATCTTGGCCGCCGGTGATTGGCAGGTCCGTGCCAGGAATACCCAACCCGGCGGTTGGTCCTTCGAGTTCCATAATGATCAATACCCGGATATCGACGACGCGTCGGAAGTGATTATGGCCCTCGTCTCGGCTCGGCTCGAACCCGAGGCTGATCCCCTCCGTGAGCAGGCCATCGGCCGCGGTGTTGAATGGCTCCTGGCGCTGCAATCCAAGAACGGCGGTTGGGCCGCCTTCGACAAGGACAACGGCCGCAAGCACCTGACCATGCTTCCTTTCTCTGACTTCGGAGAGACCCTGGACCCACCCAGCGCTGATGTCACCGCCCACCTGGTAGAGATGTTCGGCAGGCTGGGTTACGACCGGCACTTTCCGGCCTTACGCCGGGCTTACGCCTACTTGCGTCAGGAGCAGGAGGAGGACGGGTCCTGGTTCGGGCGCTGGGGAGTCAACCACGTCTACGGGACGGGAGCGGTGCTGCCGGCGCTGGCCGCCATCGGCGAAGAGATGGACCAACCCTACATCCGCCGGGCCGTGGACTGGATGCTGGCCCACCAGAACGGCGATGGCGGCTGGGGGGAAAGCTGCGGTTCTTACGTGGACCCGGCGCTCCGCGGTGTAGGGGCCAGCACCGCGTCGCAGACCGCCTGGGCCCTGATGGCGTTGCTGGCCGCCGGGGAGGAAGCGCACCCGGCGACCCAGCGGGGAATCCGCTACTTGCTGGACACCCAGACCGATGACGGTTGCTGGGACGAGCCATATTTCACCGGCACCGGGTTCCCCGGGTACGGCGTGGGAGAGAGGGTGGAAACCCTGCCAAGACCGGGAGAACGAGGCCACCAGGGCCTGGATATGCCGGCCGGATTCATGATCAACTATCACCTGTACCGGAACACCTGGCCGTTGATGGCCCTGGGGCGGTACGCCAGGCTTCTCGACGCAAAGTGTGAGGCCCAGAGAAACACCGAGACCGTGGTGACCCAAGAGGCATTTCCATCCGCAGAGAGACAGGAAGGATCAGGAAGGATGATGAAGAGCGAGTCTTTTTGCCTCCAGTTGAACACCCAGAGGGCACCGGATTTCATCGATATTACCGACTGGGTTTGCAAATGCGTGGCCAATTCCAAGGTCAGCAACGGCTTTGCGGTGGTCTATTCCAAACACACAACCGCCGCAGTGAAGATTAATGAGAACGAGCCCCTGTTGCTCCAGGATATGGCGAAATTCCTGGAGAAGATGTCGCCTCGCAACGGCGGGTACGACCACAATGACTTCAGTATCCGCACCGTCAACATGAGCGTGGATGAGTCACCCAACGGCCATGCCCACTTGCAACACCTGCTGTTGGGTACCAGCGAGACCGTGCCCGTGATCGATGGGATGATGCAGTTCGGCCCCTACCAGAGCATATTCTTCATCGAGCTTGACCGCGCGCGGCCCAGGGAGGTGATGGTGCAGGTCGTGGGGGAATAGTCGGATCGGAGAGGCGCGTCGTGACAGACCTGGAGCTGGCCTACGAAGAGTGCCGAACGATCACGCTGCGCGAAGCCAAGAACTTCTATTACGCCTTTCTGACCCTTCCGGCGGCGCGGCGTCGGGCCATCTACGTGGCCTACGCGTTTTGCCGGCACTGCGATGACTCAGTCGACCGTGTTGCTTCCAAAGAGGAGAAGCTTTCCACATTGGCCGGCCTGCAAAAGGGGCTTGAACAGACGTACCTGGGGCACGCCGAGGCCCCGGTTTTCCTGGCCTTGGCCGATGTTGCCGGGCGGTACGACATTCCCCAGGAATACTTTCAGGAGGTCATATCCGGGGTCGAGTCCGACCTGGTCAAAGACCGGTATGAAGACTTCGAGCAGCTGCGCCAATATTGCTACCAGGTGGCCTCGGCGGTGGGGCTGATCTGCCTTCAAATCTTCGGGTATAAGGACCCCACGGCCAAGAAGCACGCCGTCGACTTGGGACTGGCCATGCAGCTGACCAACATCGCCCGGGACGTGCGTGAGGACCTGGAGTTCGGCCGCATTTACTTGCCCCAGGACGAGATGGCCCGCTTTGGCTATTCGGAGGCGGAGTTGCAGGCCGGGGTTGTCAACCCGGCCTTCATCGAGCTGATGCGGCATCAGGCCGAACGCGCCAAATGGTACTTCCGGAGCGGATTCCAGCTATTGCCCTATCTGTCCTTTCGCACCCGGGCCTGCCCCGCGGTGCTTGGCCAGCTATACCGGAAAGTGCTGGATCGCATCGAGGCTGCCGGTTACGATGTTCTACACAACCGAATCTCTTTGAGCAAACCGGAAAAGGTGCGGGTTACCGCTCAGACCTGGTTGTCGAGCGTGCTGCCCCTGCTGCCGCCGATCCGCGGGTAACATTGCCCTTGTTTGGCCTGCCCGAAGCATTCCCGGTCCGCAGCGCCTGCGGCTTGGGCAGCTTGATTTCTCGACGAGACCCCGCCGGTCTCTTGGGGACGGAGTGTCGGATTGCGGCTGGGCAACATATGGGCCGGGTGAGGACCTGGAGAGACCACAGTGACTAACGAACGACCGGACATGGTGGTGGCCGTCACCGGCGCCTCCGGGTACATTGGCACCCGGCTGCTCCAGAATTTGGAGGAAGAAGGGGCGCAGCGCAATCTTGTGGCTATCGATACCGACCCATTGCCTTTTCCAGTCCACAACATCACCGTTCACCGGCAGGACGTGACGGAGCCAATTGAGGGTATTCTGCGCCGAAGCCGGGTTACCGCCCTGGTGCACCTGGCCTTTATTTCCAGGCGTGGCCGCAACCGGCGGGAGGTCGCCGCAATACGCCAGGCCAACCAGGACGCCCTGAAGGCGGTCCTGGACTCCTGCCTGCGGGCCAGGGTGCGCCATTTCATCTACCTCAGCTCCCATACAGTCTACGGGGCTCACCCGGACAACCCCATTCCTTTGTCCGACGCGGCACCCCTGAGGCCGGCGCCGGACTTCCCCTACGGCTACGACAAGTTTTTGGCCGAGCACATGATCGACGAGTTTACCCGGCAGCACCCGGAAACGCTGGTCACCATCCTACGTCCGTGCATTGTGCTGGGTCCCACGGCGGCCAACTCGGTCACCAACGCTTTCTTCCGGCCGTGGCTGGTGGGCGTGCTGGACTACAATCCGCCCCTCCAGTTTCTGTACGAGGATGACCTGGCTCGCGTCCTGACCATCATCATCGAACGGGGCTTGCCCGGCGTGTTCAATGTGGCCGGAGAAGGCGTGGTGTTTTACCGGGAAATGGCTGACATGATAAAGAGCAGGTTGGTGAGCTTACCGCCGTTGCTGGCTTACCCGCTGGTCCAGCTAGCCTGGAAGCTGGGTATACAGCGCGAATCTACATCCTGCGGGCTGGACCTGGTGCGGTATCCCATGGTGCTCGATACGGGCGGCCTGCACCGAGCCACCGGGTACAGGTTCTGGCACACCTCCATGGAAACTCTGAGCGCCTTCGCCAACTCCAGATATCTGAACAAAGAACCTGCCTGAGAATGGGCCGGCCCATCAAAGTCATCATCGATACCGATCCGGGGGTGGACGACGCCATCGCTCTCCTGATGGCGCTGGCCTGCCCAACCGTGGATGTGGTTGGCCTGACCACGGTGGGCGGCAACGTCCCCTTGGCCCGCGGCACCCGCAACGCGCTGGCGCTGCTGGAGTACGCCGGCCGGCCGGAGGTGCCCGTGGCCCGCGGCGCCGCCCGGCCTTGCCGGGGCCGCTACCCCTACGCCTTCTCCTTCCACGGGCCGGGCGGGCTCTCGCGGCGGCTGCCCGACCCTCGGGGCAGGCCCGTGGACTCCAGGGCGGTGGACTTCCTGGTGGACCGGCTGCATGGCCGCCCAGGCCAAATTACCCTCCTGGCTTTGGGTCCCTTGACCAACCTGGCCCACCTGCTGCGACGGCATCCCCGGGCGCTGCGCCAGGCGGCCTCGCTGGTGGTCATGGGCGGCGCGGTCGATGTGGCCGGCAACGTCACCCCACGCGCTGAATTCAACTTCTATAGCGACCCGGTGGCCGCCCATCACGTGTTGTCTTCCGGGGTCGCGCTGACCTTGGTGGACCTCGGGGCGGCCCGCCAGGTTGCCGTAACCAGGGACGAGGTGAGTAGGTGGAAAACCAGCTCACTCCTTGGGAGGATGGTGGTTCAGTTCCTTGGCAACTGGTTCCGCCGGCACCCTGTGCGGGAGCGTTTCGAGTTCTACGATCCCCTGGCCCTGGCGGTGGCCGTTGACCCGGGGTTGGCCGGCTGCCGACAGGCGACCCTTTCGGTGGAGATTACCGACGCGGAACACCTGGGGGAGACGCGGGCCATTGCCGCGAGTGGACCGGTCGCGGTCGCGGGACAGGTGGACGGACCGCGCTTCTTTGCCATGCTAGAAGAGGTTTTCGACCTGGGCCGCCGGGCCGAGTGAAGCCGAAGGGGTACACCGTAGGCCATCGTGCCGCACCGGAGCCGGCGCCCTAATCCGGAGTGGTTGCTCCGCTCTCCTCTCCTCTCCTCAGCAGGGCCTTGCCCCAAGAGAAGCCTGAAACGGGTCACTCCCGAGTGAAGTGAGGGGTTTGGAGGTTGGGTCAGGACTGCGACAGAGGAACCCTCCAACCAGATTCATCGTAGCTTCGCTCGTTGGAGTGACGGTTTTGGGGCAAAGCCGATCATAAAGGATCGGGTGATGGTCGCTGGAGGGGACCTTCTTGAGAGCGGAACGCGCATGGAGGACACAACAAAAGGGGAAACTCCTAGAGATTCGGTAGGTTTCCCCCTATCTCGACTGCGATGCTTGCGAGTAAAGTGACAAAAGGGGCACCACTGGCAGTCCGAGCGGGAACACCAGGGAGGGAGGAGCACCATGGTTGTCGCAACTTCGGCGGACCCCAAGGAGTTGATGGCCGAACACCTGTCCACTTTACGGGACTACGCAACGCGCATCTTGGTCAACAGGGACATTCTGACTCCCGGCGAAGATGAAGATAGAAGCCTTCGCATGAGGCAGTTTCTGGAGATGATTATCTCCTACCAGTGTACGGAGAAAGAGGCGGTAAGCTTGCTCTATCGAGGGTTTTTCAGGTAGACCGCGGCGCCTTGAGGCCGGGCAAGGTATCCGGTCAGCCCGTCTCCGAGGAGAGAGCCGCCTGTGCGGCCGCGAGTCGGGCCACCGGCACCCGGAAGGGCGAGCAGCTCACGTAATTCAGCCCCGCATGGTGGCAGAACCGCACACTGGCAGGGTCTCCGCCGTGCTCTCCGCAGATCCCGATCTCGAGGTCCGGGCGGGATTGCCGGCCGGCTTCCACTGCTATGCGTACCAGGGCGCCCACGCCGTCGGTGTCCATGGTAGCGAACGGGTCGCCGGGCAGTATGCCCTCGTTGACGTAGGACCGCAGGAACTTGCCTTCGGCGTCATCACGGCTGAAGCCGAAGGTCATTTGCGTCAAGTCGTTGGTGCCGAAGCTGAAAAAGTCCGATTCTCGAGCAATGTCGCCGGCGGTTAACGCCCCGCGGGGGGTCTCGATCATGGTGCCGAACTTGTAGGGAACGCTCACTCCCAGGCGCTCCTGCATCCGGGTGGCCAACGCGGTGAGACTCTGGCGCAGCCGGATCATCTCCTCTACGTGGACGGTCAGGGGGATCATGATCTCCGGATGCACCTCCAGGCCTTCCTTGACCAGGTTGACGCCGGCGGTGATTATGGCTTCCACCTGCATCTCATAGATGGCCGGGAAGGTGAGGCCCAGGCGGCAGCCCCGGTGTCCCAGCATCGGGTTTTCCTCCCGGAGTGACTCCACCAAACTCAAGAACGTCTCTTTGCCCCGAAGCTCATCGGCGGGCGACGTTCCCCTCGTCCGCATCTCCACTACCTCGGCCAGCAGAGTGTCATAGGCTGGCAGGAACTCGTGGAGGGGCGCGTCCAGCAGCCGGATAATCACCGGGCGGGAGCCCATTACCCGCAAAATCTGGGTAAAGTCATCGGTTTGAAGCTGCAGCACCTCGGCCAGGGCGCCGAAGAAGTTTTCGACATCCGAAGGCATGCCGGGGGTGCCGAGGGGGTTGCCCTCCACCTCCGGGTGTTCCCGCCGCCACTGCTCGCCGGCATCGGCGTTCAGCAGCATCCGGCGTACCGCTGGGAGCCGCTGTAGGTCCAGGAACATATGCTCGGTGCGGCACAGGCCGATGCCTTCCGCGCCCATGGCCAGGGCCTGGGTGGCGTCGTTGGGGGTGTCGGCGTTGGCCCATACCCCTAATCTGCGGGCCTGGTCCGCCCATCCGAGCAACTCGGTCGCTTCAGGAAGGTCGTCCAGGGCGGGCCGCACCGTTTCCAGCTCGCCCAGGAAGACGTTGCCGGTGGTGCCGTCCATGCTGATGCTCTCCCCTTCGTGGACCGTTCGGCCGTTGGCGACAAAGATCCGCCGCTCCAGGTCCACCTTCAGCGCCTCGCAACCGACGATGCAGGGCTTGCCCATCCCCCGAGTCACCACCGCTGCATGGCTGGTCGCGCCGCCCCGGCTTGTCACCACGCCCGCGGCCGCCGCGATCCCGTGGATGTCATCGGGCTTGGTCTCGGGCCGGACCAGGATCACGGCCACGCCCTGCTCCGCCATCGAGGCGGCCAGGGTGGCGTCGAAATACGCCTTGCCGGTGGCGGCGCCCGGTGAGGCGCCCGAGCCCTGGGCCAGGAGGGCTGAACGTACCTGGTCCGACGCGATGTCCACTTTGAATTGGGGCACCAGGAGCTGAACCACCTCTTCGGGGTCCACCCGGCGCAGAGCGTCTTCCCGGCCGATCAATCCTTCGTTGGCCATGTCCACCGCCGACCTGACCGAGGCCAGTGGCGTGCGCTTGGCGTTGCGTGTTTGGAGGATGAACAACCGGCCGGCTTCGATGGTGAACTCAACGTCTTGAACGTCCCGGTAGTGGATTTCCAGATGTCCTACCAGGTCCATCAACAGAGCGGAGGCCTCGGGCAAAAGGTTGGCCAGGTTGGCAATACCCTCCGGGGTGCGAACGCCGGCCACCACATCCTCGCCTTGGGCGTTGGGGAGAAACTCGCCGTAGACCTTCCGTTCCCCGGTCGCCGGGCTCCGCGTGAACAAGACCCCCGTGGCGCTGGTCGGCCCCTGGTTGCCGAACACCATGGCCTGGATCGTCACCGCCGTGCCCATGTCGTGGCTGATACCGTTGTGGTTGCGGTAGAAGATAGCTCTGTCGTTGTTCCAACTCCGGAACACCGCCTCCACCGCTGCGGCGAGCTGCAGCCAGGGGTCGGTAGGCGGCTCGGAGCCCGTGGCTTTCCGGATGGCAGCCTTGAAATCGGCTACCACAGCCAGCAGCGCGTCCGAGGTCAGTTCGTGGTCCAGGGTTACTCCGGCCCGTTGCTTGTGGGCGGACAGAATCTCCTCGAAGATCGCGAGATCCACCTCCAGAACCACGTCGGCGTAGATCTGGAGGAACCGGCGATAGGCGTCGTAGGCCGGGCGGGCATCCCCCATCATGGAAGCCAGGCCCTGGACGACTTCGTCGTTAATCCCCAGGTTGAGAATGGTGTCCATCATGCCCGGCATCGAAACCCTGGAGCCGGAACGGACCGACACCAGGAGCGGGTTGTTCGGCGAGCCAAACTCGCGCCCCAAGGACTTCTCCAGGAGGTGAACATTCTCCTTGACACTGTCCAGCAACCCGGCGGGCAATTGGCGGCCGAGAGTGAAGTAGTCCAGGCAGGCTTCGGTGGAGATCACGAACCCGGGAGGTACCGGCAGCCCCAGCCGCGCCATCTCGCACAGGTTGCTGCCCTTTCCGCCCAGCAGACCGGCCATGGAGGCATCCCCTTCTTCGAACCGGTACACCAGCTTCCTGTTCCGCGAGACATCCGTGCTCATGGCCTGCTTCCTCCCCGGTGTCCGTGGGCCATTGGAGGTGGAATCCCGTCCAAGCGCCCAGGGCGTGTCAAATTTATGATAGCCTGCCCGTTGCCGCGATCGTTTCTGTCCTCGCGAGTGTGGCGCCACCAGGATATTCACTCGCAGTCGCAGTATAACCCGCCCCGACGCTGATCTGAAGCACCATCGGAGGTTGCGGCGCGGGCTTCGGATGCCCATGAGTCAGCCGGGGGCGGAACACCAAGTATCTGGCTTGGGGCGGGAGGCGAAAGGCCGGCACTGATACTTTGGTGTCACCCGTTCCGGTGACGCGCAAACATTCCATCTTTTCCGCTACGGCCAGATACCGGACTAAGTTAGCATTGTGGGCGTCGGCGCTCAAGAGGGCAAGGTCCTAGATTTCCCGGACTTGAGGAGCCGGCTCTTCCAGGGTGAAGCCGTTCTGCCACAGGTCTTCCAGCCGTGACAGCTCTTCCCGGGTCAAGTCGGGGGCATCCGGCGCGGCGGTGTACTCCCGAAGCTCTTCCAGATTGGTGAAGTTGGGTAGCACCGAAATGATGGTGGGCTGGGCCAAACAGAACTTGATTGCCGCCTGGCCCATGGTGCGATCCCTATCCTCGTAGGCCAGGAACTTCACAAACTCCATTCTTTGGAGGGCCTGCTTCATCCACTCAGCCCGGCGGTGGGACCGATGGTCATTCCCATGGAAAGAAGGTGGCTCGACGTAGCGGCCGGTGAGCACCTCAGACGCGTGAGGCACCCGCGAGAGCAAGCCCACCTGCTCTTCCTGGGCGATGGGAAAGAAGTCTCGCGCCGGTTCCTGCTCCAGGATGCTATAGATTATCTGCGTGCTGTCCACGTGCCGCCGGCGCATGGCGGTCTCGCCCTCCTCGAACCAGCCGATGTCCGGACCAAGGGCGACGCCGTAGTACCGGATCTTGCCCTCGAACCGCAACTGCTCCAGGGTCTCGAAAAGCTCGTCCCGCTCCAGGGTGTCGCTCCGGGGATTGTGGATCTGGTAGAGGTCGATATAGTCGGTGCGGAGACGGCGCAGGCTCTGCTCGCAGGCGAAGATCACGAACTCCCGGTCGAACTTCTGCGGGCGTTCCTGGTGGCCCTCCCGGGGGGCCGTCTTATCGTAGAAGTCGTACCCGAACTTGGTCGCGATGGTCAGTTCCTTACGGCGATGGCCCAGCACCTTGGCCAGGATTTCTTCCCCGAAGCCCTCACCGTAGGTGTCGGCGGTGTCGAAAAGGGTCACTCCAAGTTCGAGGGCGTTTTCCAGGAGGGCGGTCCGTTGCTCTTCGGAGATCCGTCCCCACCAGTCGGTCGCCACGGTCCAAACGCCAAACCCCACCTCGGGCAGCGATAGCTCAGTGCGGGGCAATTGCCGGTACTTCATAGCTTGCGTCTCACCAATGCCGCCGGATCAGTTCCGCCGGTGGTTGCCTCTCCCGCCATCTGACGCGAGGGGTCCCCGCGCCACGTGGGAAGCGAGGTCTTGGAGAGGGTGCGCCGCCGGCCCTTTCGCGTCACCTTCTAGGCGGTGGCAAGGGCCAGGCCTAGGGAACCTTTGATCTCATCCACCCGGCGGCGGAACGCCCGGTCCGAGAGCACCGGCCGCAGGCCCTCTAGGGGTACCCGGTCTAGCACCTCCACCCATGACGTGCATCCCCGGTACTCCGGCAGCGCCGGGACGTTGACCGCCCGCTCCATCTGGTAAACGCGGAGCAGCATCACCGACAGGGGAAATTTCGGCTTCCAGTGAAGCCGGGACTGGGCGTAGGCGTCGGTCCAGATGTGATGGGGCGACAGAACGTCGACCTTCTCCTGTTGGGACACCTCGATGACCTCTTCTACCCTGGCCCAATGGGAGAAGGTGATTTGCCCCTCGGGGCGGGGTTCGACGAGGAGGCCGCGCAGCGTGGATTGGTATCCCTCTTTCAGCAAGTCCTCTCGTTGGTGCTCGTAAGTTGGGTAGAGCAGAAACTCGGAATGGTCCACCCGAAAGTCTTTGCCCGGCTCCCGTATGCCGCCCTTGCGTAAAAGCAGTATCTGCCGGCCTTGGGCAAGAGCCTGAACCGTGACCGCCCATTCCTTGAGGGCGATTTGGTGTTGTTGCGGCAACATGAACTGAATCTCCTGAACGGAAATTTCTGTATGGGTTTTTGTATGGGAATGTAGCTAATGGTAACATCGCCGGGGGCTAGTCTCAATCCCCAGCCTCCTGGCCCGGCGAGGTGGCAATGATTGCGACGAGGGCGCCCTAGCCCTCGATTGCCGGCGCCGGGTGCTGGGTAAGCAAGAAGTGGCGGAAAGCCTTTTGCGCCGGCGATAGGTATCGGTCCTTGGGATGGACCAGGATGAGCGAGCGGCGGCAGACCCAGCCCGTTACATTCAACATAACAAGCATTCCGGCTTCGACCTCGGCGGCGATTCCCAAGCGTGAGATTACCCCGATTCCCCCTCCGGCGGCCGCGGCCTGCTTCACTGCCTGGTTGCTGCCCAGCTCCAGGACTACCTGGGGTGACACCCCCAGACTCTCGAAGTGCCTTTCGGCGGACCGGCGGGTTGCCGACCCTTCCTCGCGGACGATCAGTCCCTCGACGGCCACCTGCTCCGGAGTCACCGTCCGTTGGCGGGCAAGTGGGTGAGTGGGTGCGGCGACCAGAACGATTTCATCGTCGAGGTAGTCGGTAATTTCCAGCTCGTCCGAACGTTCTTGGGGCCGGTCACCCACCATGCCCAGGTCGATCTCACGATTCAGGAGGCGCTGTATGATCACCCGGGTGTTGGCGATAACCAGCTTGACACGGATGCCGGGGTAGACCTGGCGGAACTGGCCCACCGCCATCGGCAGCACGAACTCTCCCGGAGTGGTGCTGGCTCCAAGCGTCAGGTGGCCGGTAGTCAGGTCTTGAACCTCCTGCACTGTCTCCATGAGCTTCTTGGACAGCGAGAATATCTGCTGAGAGTAGGCCAGAACCGTCTCGCCCACTTCGGTAATCCGCAGGCCCCTGGGCTGGCGATGGAACAGGGTCACACCCAGGGACTTCTCCAGCTCGTGAATCTGGATGGATACCGCCGGCTGGGTGATCTGCAGGGCCTCCGCGGCCCGAGAGAAGCTGAGGTGGGAGGCTACCGCGTGGAAAATGTAAAGCTG
>CAJWBT010000010.1 GCA_913020235.1 uncultured Chloroflexota bacterium | reverse complement strand
ATGGGCGGCGAGCAGCTCGCCGGCATATTCGGGGCGATGGACGATTCCCAGATCGGCGGGTTCGACCCCAACCAGGTATTCGATGCGGCGGCGGGCATGAGCGGGGAGCACTTCGGGTTCATGGACCCGGACAGCGCCTTCGGCATGTTCGACACCATGGGGCTGGATTCCGCGCTGGGCCTGGAAGGGGGCCAGCTAGCCGGGATGCTCGGCGCCATGGACGATTCCCATATCAGAGGCCTGGGCGGCGACCAGGTGGCCCAGGTGTTCGGCAACTTCGACCAGGACCACATGGCCGGCTTGGGCGGCGACCAAGCGTTCACCGCCGCCGGCACCCTGACCGCCGGACAGATGGGCAGCCTGGAGTCGGGCCAGCTATTCGGACTGGCAACCGCCATCGAGGGCGACCAGATCGTCGGCCTGAACTCGGACGTGCTCGAAGCGATGGTGGAGAACCTGGAGGCGAGCGACCTCGGGGCCCTTGACCCCGGAGCGGTCAGTGGCATGATGGCGGGCCTGGACGGCGGCCAGCTTGGGACCCTGGACACCGACCACCTGGAAGCAGCCCTCGAAGCCCTGGGCGCGGACCTCCTGGGCGGCGGGGCGGTCGACTTCGAGAACATCGCCGGCGGTTTCACCAGCTTCGAGGTTTTGGCCGATGTCGCCGGCACGTCGACCGTGGACGGCGAGACAGTAGCCTCGGCGACGGTGGCCGACGGCTCGGACACCTTGCAGAGCGGCGCGCTGGACATCTTCGGCGGCGCCCTGTTCGGCGGCCAGTAGACTTGGATTTCCCGCGGGCCGCAGGCGGAACGTCCGGCCCGCGGAGCTTTGCCCTCCTCCCCTTCGGACCCACTTGAGAAGGGGGGGCGAGCAGTTCCCTTTGACCCCGGGACCGAGGGCGGTCTCCAGGTGGAGGCGGCTTTCAATACGAAACAGGGCGGGGCCATACGAAACAGGGCGGGGCCATGCACACGCGGGTATGTGGTCCGGTCAAGGCGGGCCGGGACGCCGCCTGGTAACACCGGATTTCGGTCTCTATGACGGAACCAGGAAAGAGGGTATGAGGAATAAGAAAAGCATCGGCCGGTTGGGTGTCATTGTCTTTCTGACCCTGGCAATTCTCACGTTGGCGGCATGTGGAGGTGGTTCGGCGACGGCAGTGCCCCAGCAGCCTGCGGCTACCCAGGCGCCGGCTCCCACCGTGGCGCCTACGTCTGCGCCTGCTCCTACTTCGGCTCCTACCCCGGCGCCTACCGCCACGCCCGCCCCGGTGGCCACGGCAGTGCCGGAACCCACCGCTATGCCGGCTCCAGAGGCCACGGCAGTGCCGGAACCCACCGCTATGCCGGCTCCAGAGGCCACGGCAATACCGGAGCCTACCGCCACGCCGGCTCCAGCGGCCACCGCAATGCCGGAGCCTACCGCCACGCCCGCTCCAGCAGCCACAGCTACCCCGGCGCCTGCCCCCACTCCTACCACGGTGCCCACGCCCACACCGAAATTGCCGGTCGCCGTTGAAGGGTACGGCTTCATCCTCAAGCTAGACCAGGGGGCCGACGTACGGGCTGCCGGGTGGACCGCGCCGGAGCCCGACGCCCAGCAGGGTACCGTCAGTTTCGCCAGCGGGGGCGTTAGCGTGGCGCTCATCTGGGGCCCCCAAGAAGGCCGCGGATCGATCACCTTCCTGGCCGACACCTACAACATTCTCAGGTCTAGCCAGCCCGACTTAACCTTCGACCCCATCAGCGACGGCGACATCGTCGTCGACCGGGAGGAAGGCGTCTTCGGCGGGTTCAAAACATTGGATTCCGGCGGCGCGGCCGTGGGCGGCGGCATCATCGGCACCTGGGTTTGTACCCTGCCCCAGACGGCGTTCCGGATGACCCTGACCGGGGAGGACGCCGCGGTGGTGCAGCTCCGGTTCGACCGGCTGCTGGATAATTTCTCGTGCCCGTCCTGACGTGCTGCTCTTGAAACACCGTACCGGGAGCCGCCCTCCAGGTTGAACCGGCGAAGATCGTAGGCCTGGCCGGCCCGCTCACGACGGGCAGGCGTAGAGAAAGGTGGCTGGGTTGGCCCGCTTTTTGGCGGGCCAACTCAGCCACCTTTTTTGCCCTTCGTCTCGTGGTACCGGCGTTTAAGATTCTACGGCGTCACCGGCTTCTGGGGCGCCGGTGGCACATAGTATGCTATTCCCTCGGCAACTGGCCCCGCCTAAACGGAGGTCATGAACAGCGCAACGGCAGCCAGCAACCCAACGTTAGCGATAACAGCCCCAAGCTCAATTATCGAGAGCCTCCTGCACGCGCTCATCGGCGGACCCCCTTCCCGTTCATATTATTCCTCGTCCCTCTCCCGGGAGGGGGAGTACACGTCCACTATCACCGCCGCGGCTAGCAACGCCCCAAGAAAACCGCCGATCAGCGAGCCGGTGACGGCAATGGCGAACTCGGTGTCGTGGTCCATGAAGTTGAAAACAAAAGAGGCGGAAACTGTCAGGGCGAACGCCCCCAAGGTGTAGAGCAGGATACTCCCGAACCTCTTCTTGGACATGAAATCTCCCATGCTTGGTCGGACCGGGGCGCGGCGTTCCAAGGGTCGAGGCCGTTGCCTCATATTTTCTGCCGCTTGATTAAACACGTTGTATGCCCTCCCCCACTGGAATAAGATGGTCGGACGGTCGGCGCCGGCCTTATGACAGGTTTCACACTACTCGCAACATAACCTGCCCGCGAGGGGATAAACCCTCAAACGGCTTGAGGGTTTGCCTGCAAAGCGTCGATCTAAATCGGCAGGCAGAATGGGCGGAACGGGCACGCCCACCGGATGAAGCGCCACGGGTTCGAACAGTCCGCTAGCTCGAGGGAATGGCCGAAGAGGGCCGGGCGAACTCTCAAGACAATGGATCAGGTAGCGCGTATGCACAGCCGGGTACGAGGGGTGTTTTACGGGTGGTGGCTGGTAGCGATCACCGGCTTCATCATGGTTATCACCATGGTGCCGCTCTTTCATGCCATGGCAGTGTGGACGGTGGCGCTGGAGAGCCACTTCGGATGGAACCGGACCCAGTTGGGCTTCGCCCTCACCGTCGGCCGGGTGGAGGGCGGCCTCATGGGACCGGTGGAAGGGTACCTCGCCGACCGGATGGGCACCCGGCGCATGGTGCTCACCGGGATGCTGGTCTTGGGCGTCGGTTTCTTGCTGTTCTGGCAGGTCCGCAGCCTATGGATGTTCTACGTGGCTTTTCTGGTCATGTCGGTGGGAGGCGGCTTGGGTGGCTGGGTGCCGGTGATGACGGTGCTGAACCACTGGTTCATCCGACGCCGCGCCACCGCCATGGGCTGGGCCAACGTGGGAGGCAGGCTCGGCGCTTTGCTGCTGGTCCCAGCCATCGCCTGGGCGGTAGACCCCGAACACGACCGGCTGGGCTGGCAAACCACCGCCTTGATAATGGGTGTTTTCGTCCTGCTGGTGGCCTTTCCCCTTTCCAGGCTCATCCGCAACCGGCCGGCGGAGTACAACCTGAGGCCGGACGGCGATCCCCCGGCCGTGTCTCCCACGCCCTTCGTGTCACGAGAAGCATCCGTCACCGAAGCTCGACAGGAACGCCCGGCGGACGCCGACCTGACCACGGGCCAGGCCCTACGGACGCCCGCTTTCTGGCTCATATCCTTCGGGCACGGGTTTACCTCCATGGTGATCCTGGCTATCATGGCCCACCTTGGACTGCTCATGAAGGACAAAGGGTTCGACGTGCAGACAACCGCGTGGGTGGTGGCCGTGTATACTGCGGTCTCGATGGTGTTTCAACTGGTAGGGGGCGTTGTCGGAGACCGGGTGCCCAAGCGGGTTGCCCTTGCTTTCTTCACTTTCATTCAGGCGGGAGCCGTGGTACTGCTCGTCATCGCATCTACTCTCCCCATGCTGTACCTGTTCGCGGTGGTGTTCGGCATGGGGTTCGGGGGGCGCAACCCCCTGACCACTGCCATCCGGGGCGAATACTTCGGCCGGGCTTCTTACGGCAAGATCCTGGGTATGTCGACGGTGCCGATGAACGTCCTCTTGCTAGTGGCGCCGCCCTTGGCCGGGTTCCTGCGCGATGTGCAGGGTACCTACACTCAGGCGTTTCTTGGCCTGGCGGCCCTGAACGTCCTGGGTGGATTTCTCTTCTTGAATGCCAAGAAGCCGGTCATTGGAGTGGAGAGCCACCGATGAGCGGCCAGGCAGCGGTGAAATACTCCGACCTGCCCCGGAGCTACCACGTCTGGAAGTGGCGGGTCCTGCTGGGCTTCAGCGGTTTCTATCTGTTCTTATATCTGGGCCGGTTCAACTTCTGGCCGGTGGCGCCTCTGGTCAAGCAGGAGCTGATGCTCAGCCACATCGAGATCGGCCTGATCAACGCGGCGCTGCTGTGGGGCTTCATGCTGGGAGACGTGATGCACGGGAGGCTGGCCGAAACCTACGGCCTGCGCATCTGGGTGCTGCTGGGGGCGGTGCTGACCACGGTGTTCAACTGGGTTACCAGCTTCGGTAACTCCGCGCTGACCCTGGCCATCCCGTGGGCCCTCGCCGGGTTCACCAACGCCGCCTGTTTCCCTCCCGGCGCCAGCATGATCTCCCAGTGGTGGCCCCGGCGGGACCGGGGGATGGCTTTCGGTGTTCTGCTGACGGCGGCGGGCGGGTCGATGCTCTTGGTGTGGTGGATCGCCGGTTGGGTGGGGGCCGAGTTCGGCTGGAGGGCCGCCTTTCGTTTTCCGCCGCTGATCATCGTCGTCCTGGGAGTGGTCTTCTACCTGGTAACCCGGGACCGGCCATCCGACGTAGGGTTGCCCGATTATGTGGAAGAGGATGAGGTGTCGGCCGGGCCCGAGGCGCTGCCTCCCGAGCGGTTCCAGGGGCTGGGGCCGTACAAGTTCCTCCTCTCCAACCCCCGGTTCCAACTGGCCTGCCATGTGAAAGGGTTGGAGAACGTGGTGAAACACGGGCTGATGACCTGGGTGCCGATCTACTACTTCGAGAAAGGCGGCCTGAGCATCGAGTCCACCCTGCTGCTGACCGTCTTGCTGCCCCTGGGATACTTGCTGGCGCCGCCCCTGGCCGGAATCATCTCCGACCGGTTGCTGCACGGCGCCCGCCGTCCCATGGTTATCGCCTCTTGCGGAGTCAGTGCGGCGACGCTGGCCGTCATCGCCTTTGCGCCGCCGGTCAACGTCTCTCTGGGGGCGGCCCTGCTCCTGATCGGTGGGTTGGCCATCGGGATGTCTCCCATGGTGACGATCGCGGCAGACCTCGGCGGACGGCGCATGGCCGGCACCTCTTCGGGGCTGCTGGACGCCCACGGATACCTGTATGCCGGGGCGCAGGCCATTGTCTTCAGCGTCCTGCTGGACATGGCCGGGAGCCCGTGGCCCATCGTATTCCTGGCCATGGCCGGGACCAGGTTGGTATCCGCGGGTATGATCGCGGCGGTAAAGGTGTAGCCAAACATGGGCCTGCCGGTCCGGTGTCCGGACGGAATCCCGGCTGGCATGGACCTGGATGGTGTGGTAGCTTGAGTCAGGCTCAGGCGTTGATCGCCATTGAGGTCCTGTTACAAACGGGCTGCGTTGGTCGCCGGCGCCGTCCGCCACATTCTCGGGAAGGAGTATCGGCGTGGCCTCAGTCAACTTGATTGCCGAAGAGGAAGCTACTGGGAAGGTCAAAGAGATCTTCGAGGATATCAAAGCCCGGCTCAACATCGATTTTGTTCCCAATCTCTATAGAGCCATGGCCGCCAAACCCGACTTCCTGGAGGCGAGCTTGAATAAAAGCCAGGCGGTCATGGGACCGGGCAAGCTCGACAGAAGGACGAAGGAGATCATAGCCGTTGCCGTCTCCGCGGTGAACGGCTGTGACTATTGAGTCGGCGTGCATACTTCCGCGGCGCGGGAGTTGGGGCTGGACGAGGAAGGGATTGTTGAGCTGATCGCCGTGGTCGATCTGTTCAGCGGTCTCAACAAGTTCGTGGAGGGCCTGCAAATCGAACCAGACGAGAAGCCCTGGTATGGTTGAGGTTAACGGATCGAGTGCCGTGAGCAGTCACCAAGATCCCCCAATGCCGTGGGGCCGGCCATTGCCGGTGTTGGGCCTTGCCCCAAAAGCACCCTGGAATATGTCACCCCGAGTGAAGCGAGGGGTCTGGGGTGATGGGTCAAGGTTGCCATGGAGCAACCCCGCACCAGATTCCTCGTCGCTTCGCTCCTCGGAATGACGGTTTTGGGGCAAGGCCCCGGTAGTGAGCCGCCATTGTGCAATGATCGGCAAGCATGCGGGGCCAGACAGTTTCAGAAGAGGAGGGACCCATGGACCTAGAAGGAGCCGCGGTGATCGTCACCGGCTCGGGAACGGGGCTGGGCGCCGCCGTGGCGAAGCGTCTCTCGTCCAAAGGCGCCAGGGTCGTGATCAACTACAGCCGGAGCGAGGCCGAGGCCCGGGCTACGGTCGAGGCGTGCGAGAAGCTTGGAGCGGAGACGTTGCTTTGCCGGGCCGACGTGTCGGTCGATGAAGATTGCCGCCGCATGGCGTCTCAGACCATCGCGAAATGGGGGAGGATCGACGGTCTGGTCAACAATGCCGGGCGCTCCAGGTTTGTGAATCTTGAGGACCTGGAAGCCCTTTCAGCCGATGATTTCCTCGATCTATGCGCCGTAAACGTGGTTGGCCCATTCCAGATGGCCCGGGCGGTGGCTCCCCAGATGAAAGCCCAGGGGAAGGGAGCTATCGTAAACGTTTCGTCGACCTCCGGGATCACCGGGAGCGGCAGCTCCATCGCCTACGCCGCCTCCAAGGGCGCGCTGAACACCATGACCATGTCCCTGGCCCGCGCCCTGGGCCCTGAAATCCGGGTCAACTCGGTGTGCCCTGGGTTCATGCGCACCCGGTGGTGGTGGGATGTCCTGGGAGACGAGCGATACCGGGCGAAAGTTGTCCGGGTCGGCGAGGGCGCCCCATTGAAGGCAGCAGGCACACCGGAAGCGGTGGCCGAGCCGGTGGTCTGGCTGCTTGAGGGAGCGGAGCACATGACCGGGCAGACCTTTATCGTCGATGGCGGCCTGCATTTGATCGGCTTTCCTGGCTGATAGGCGTCGAACCACTCTGGGGGATCTTCATTTGCGAAGGCGATGTTCCCCCAGGCCCTTTCAAGAAGACCCAGGTGTTCCTTTGGCGGACCCTATGGCCGGGTCAAACTGACCGCCAGGAAAAGGATAGCCAGGACCAGGACCAGGTTCACCCTGGCCAGCACCAGCAGCAGCCGTCTTCCCCAGATGGAAGCGGGTGCATCTCCGGAGCCGCTACGGCTCTCAAGCTGCCTGACGACGCGAGGGCCCAGGACGAAGTCGTGGAACAGGCTCAGCCCAATCACCAGGACGGCAAGCCCCGTCTTGGCCTGAAGCGTGCGAAGGAAGTGGCCGCCGGAGGTGAAAAAGTTGCCCGGACGTATGCCCCAGTGGTCCCAGGCCAGAAAGATACCGGTCACCACCAGCAACACTATCGACGCCCACGCCACCGGCACGAATCTTCGGGCTGCCTGCCTCAGCAAGATGAGCCCCCGCCCGGAGGCGCCCATTTCCCTGCGGGACAAGGGAACCATCACTATTACCAGGAACAGCGTCCCGCCCACCCAGATGATGGCGGAAAGGATGTGAATGAAAACGGCGGCTTTGTAGAGCATCACCAAAGGCACCCCGCTCCGGTGTTCCGCGCACCTCGCTCCAAGCCTATCAGACTTGCCGGCGGTGGGCGCAGGTGTCGACTTAAGTGGCGGCCCGGCAGACCCTTGATGGGAGGCCGAACGTAGCCCCGGCCTGCCAACGCGAGGAGGAGCGCCAGGGCGGTCCGCGCCGCTCCGGACCCAGTGGCCAGGCAGCAAACACCTGGCCCTATTCTATCAGGAACACCTGTGGCAGGAAGCACTATGGCGCTGGGACGCTCCTTTCCGGAACGAGGCACCGGTGGTAGTGATTCTCCCCCTCCTGCATCGTCACTGGCCGTCAGCAGGCGCCGGACGATGCTAGTACTCAGTCAACTTGAATCTGCGAAATGTCCTTCTGAGCGAAGCGAAGAATCTCAGCGTGGCAATGAGATTCCTCGTCGCTCCGCTCCTCGGAATGACAGCTTGTCAACACCAAGTTGACTGAGTACTGGTGTCCTTCGGCGTGGCCTCCGGGCCTCGTAGCTGGTTCAAATACCGACGCCCTGCCACTGACACCCATTTCTTGCCAACCCGCATGCCCATTCTCTACGGTCCCCGACATGGGCCACTATTACCGATTCAAGCGAGGCGACTCTGTGGTCATCATCACCGGGAACTGCGAGGGACGCCAGGGCGTCGTTGACAGCGCCGTGTTCCAGCGGACCGTGGACTACCCGGACGAGTATTCAGCGGGCTACCACATCCTGTTGGACGACGGGACGGTGGCCACGGTGCGGTGGGACCAGGTTCAAACCCGGCGCTGAGGCTGTTGAACCCTGGCGGGGCTGTTTCGCAACCGAAGTTCGAGTCCACGATGGTGGACCGTGTGGGATATAGGCAACCAGCCACCAAAGGCTGTCCTTGACAAAGGGGAGTCTGGGTGATATATAAGTATGCACTCACTTATCATTATCTACACGGAGGTGGGCTGTTGAGTGCTACACGGGCTTTAGACTTCGGCTACTCATGGGTCTGGACGCACGGGCACCTGGTCCCCACCGCCCTGTTCCTGGGGACCGCTGGAATTGCCTTGCTGGCCGGCGCTCCGGCTTGGGTCTGGCTGCCGCTATTGGCTCTGGCCTTGTGGGCGTTCGCCGGATTCCTCGTTTCAAGATTCGTGTTCCGCGTGAACGCCCCTCTCCACCTGCCGGTCACGAGCTTCCTCGCGGGCGGCAGTGGAACGGTTCTCGACTTGGGTTGCGGTTCAGGGAGGACCTCCATCATGGTCGGACTCGAACGGCCGAAGACGGAGATCGTTGCCCTGGATGATTTCAGTGCTGACTATATCGAGGGCCACGGCAAGGCCAAAACATTGCGGAACTTTGAGGCTGCGGGGATTTACCGGCGAGCAACCATCCAGGAAGGCGACCTGCGAAGTCTCCCCTTCGACAACCTATCTTTCGACGCCGCGGTTAGCTCATACGCCATAGATCATCTCGAACCCCAGGAGGTCCCCGTCGCGCTTGCCGAGACCTATCGTGCCCTTCGCAATGGAGGCGAGTTCTTGCTGATGGTCATCGTGCCAAACATATGGACTGTACTCACATTCAGTCCGGTCATCTTCCTGCAATTTCGCTCTCGCCGGTATTGGCGACGAGCCCTTGAAGTGGCCGGGTTCCGAGCGGAATCGGAGGGCTCCGACCGAGGGTTGGCGTGGTTCCTGCTTCGGAAGGACGCAGTGGATGCCCCGGCGGACGAAGCTCTCTTGGGTAAGTACTATTCAGAGGGCTTTGGAGCATCAGCCACCTCCCCTATGAGAAGAATGGCGAGGAGAGGGCACCATATCAGCATTTGGGGTGTGGCCGCCCCCGTTACTCTGACCGGATTGAGCATCTTCCTTGTGGCACTCACCCTGCGGTTCCTAGACGTGGACATCTCGTGGTGGTGGATTGCAGCGGCACTCCCGATTGGGATGCATGCGGGTGTTATCCTATTGTTGCTCGCAGGCTTCCTGCGCTTGTTGATGCGATTATTGAACGGTAGGAAGGCCAGAGGGGAACGTTCACCGCTGTAACAACAAGCTCCCGCATGATGGAGTGGAGAGGTTCACATGGGACGCCGGAAGATCATCCAGGACGAAGAACTCCTGGCCACCGCGAAAGACGTATTCGTCGAGAAAGGGATCGGGGCCTCCACGCGGGAAATCGCCCGCCGCGCCGGGATATCCGAAGCGGTGATCTACCAGCGCTATCCGACAAAGGCTGATCTCTTCTTCGCCGCCATGGTGCCACCGCCTTTGAGCGTTGAGCAACTGCTCGGGGGTGGGACGGGCGACGCCGATGTACTCAGCCACCTCGAAAGCATTGCACTTGGCATGCTGGACTACCACCGGGAACTGGTGCCGATCCTGCTGCCATTGATGAGTCATCCATCCTTCGATTTTGAGCAGTTCGCCCAGCGACACCCCGAGTCTCCGCTGGCCCGCCTGCGCCTTGGGCTTGTGGAATACCTCGAGGCTCAACAAAAACTGGGACGGGTGGCTCCCGGGAATACGGGCATGGCAGTGCTGGTCCTGGTAGCGGCCATACACAGCCTTGCTCTCTTCGAGAAACTGGGTGTACACGGCGGAAAGTTCGAAGAGGGGGTCGTCCGTTCCATGGTCCGCTCTCTCTGGTGGGGCCTTGCTCCCCAAGGCGAGCGGGACTCATGAGCCACGATGTGACAAGCGAAGACCGGAGCTAGAGCTGGCCCGTGCCCCCACGTACGGTGTCTGCAATGTGGGCCTTCGGGGTGAGGCCAGGGGTCATCGAGAATGTCCTACCTCTTGTACTGTAGGGTGGGCCATCGTGGACAATACGCGGTCCCCGCAAAACCATTGAATTGAGAAACCGGCTAATCCCGGCCTGGCCCGGTACGCCCGCGGGACCACGCGCTGCTCCAGCCTCTGGTGTAGGCCCCATGCGTCACCGGTTCGGTCCGGCGTCAAATAACCCTGGACGCGCGGAGCAGGCCCAGCTCTTCGGTGGATAGACCCAACTCGCCGCAAAGAATCTCCACGTTGTGCTCTCCCAGACCCGGAGCCGGCCGGCCGCCATCCATTGGGTTCACCCCATCCATCAGAAAGCCCGGCCCCGGATACTTCAGGGCGCCGGCTTCGAAGTGGTCCATCTCGACGAAGTACCCCCGCTCCTCCAGGTGTGGCGAGGTCACAACTTGCTCGGGGCTCTGCACCAGCCCGATAACCAGTCCCCGGGCCATCGTTTCCCGCATCAGGTCCAGGTTGTGCCACCGGGTCAGAGCTGGGGCCACCAGGTCGTAAAGTTCCTGCCAATTCTCCATGCGAAGCGGACGGGTAGCAAACTTGGCATCCAACAACCTCGGTTCCTCCAGGAGCCCAGCCCATACTTCCATGGGGCGCCCCCCGGTGCCGGAGGTGGTCAAGGTAACTTCGCCGTCCTTGGTGGGAAGGTGCATTCCGTCGATCACGTTGCCGTCGCCGGCCCCCCTCCTCGGGCTGCGGCCGGTAAAGCTGTAGGGCTGGATCAAAGCGGAGGGAGTGCTAACCGCAGCCTCCATGGTGGATACGTCAATATGCCGGCCTTCCCCGGTTTGCTGACGCTGGAGGAGGACTGCCATGATGGCGATGGCCCCATCGCGGGCGGCGGTGATCTCCATCTGCTCCAGGGCGGTGCCCATGGGAGGGCTGGCGGCCGAGCCGGTTACCGCGTACAGGAAGCCTCCCAGAGCTTGGGCAACCAGGTCGCCGCCTTGATAATCCCCGTAAGGCCCGGTCTGCCCGAAGTAGGTGATGGAGGTCAGGATAAGCCCAGGATTGGCTTCCCTCATGGCCGGATATCCCAGGCCGAGTTTCTCCAAGCTGCCCGGCGGGTGACTCTCGACAAGCACGTCGGCACGTTGCACCAACCGCAAAAAGAGGTCGCGGCCGGCGGCTTGCTCTATATCCAGAGTTAATCCCCGCTTGTTGGTGTTGAAGGCCAGGAAGAGGGTGCCGCGGTCCGGATGGGGTACGCCGTCGATGAAGGGAGGTTCATGGCGAGCCGGGTCTCCCCACCCGGGGGGTTCAACCTTTATGGTGTTGGCCCCTTGGTCGGCCAGGAGCTTGGCGCAGAAGGCCCCCGACAGCCCGTTGGTCAGCTCCAACACCGTTATGTCTTCTAGGATTCCCATACTAATTGGTGCGTCTTGGCTTGGTCGTGCCGTTGAAACATGACCTCCGTGTTGCGCCTCGCAGGTTCGATATTCAAGCAGACCCTTGCGGTCTAATCTGGTCGGAGCTACGGTGCTGCTTCGTCCGGCAGGGGCCTGCTTGAAATTATCCCCTGCTCCGCTAGGCCGGCGATCTCTGTATCGGAGAGGTTGGCAAGCTCCCGGAGTATCACCTCGTTGTGCTCGCCCAACGCCGCGACGTGCTTGATGGCCATGGCGATCCCCGGCATCCGGAAGGGTCGCCCGGCGTAGGCTCGTGGTCCAACCTGGGGAACGTTAACGTTTTCGAACTCCTCCAGGTATCCCCGCTCGCGGAGGTGGGGGTTGGCCACCAGGTCCGCGGCGGTCAGCACGGCGCCCGCCGCCACACCGTGATTCTGAAGGTGGTGCATCAACTCCTGATCGTCTTGGGTCTCGGTCCACTTTCCCAAAAGCTCGCCTAACTCGTGGCGGCACCGCCATCGGCTTGCCACCGCATCGAAGCGAGGTTCCATCGCCCATGCCGGGTCACCCATCGCCTTCTTGAGCCGCCGCCACTGGTCATCGGTGGATACAGCGATGGCTATCCAACGGTCTTGGCCCCGGCAAGGGAAGACGTTATGGGGCGACTTCCACAAATGGCCACAGCCCAATCGGGACCGGGAGATGCCTCGTTGAGCTTCGAGGATGGCCGGCCCAATGGCCGACACCCCGGTCTCCAGCATGGTGAGGTCAACGCGCACACCCTTGCCCGTCTTGTTGCGCCGGTATAGGGCCAGCAACAGCGCGTAGGCAATGTTGTTCCCCGTTGAGTGGTCCATGTAGTTATTGCTGGCCCGTTGGGAGGGGCCATCCTCATAGCCGGTAAGGTAGGACAGCCCGCAAGCCGCGTCCACGGTACGGGCCCGTGAGCCGGCCCGGCGCCACGGTCCGGTATAGCCGTAGGCAGTGCAGCTCAGCGTGATGATTCGGGGGTTCAGTTCAGCGAGACTGTCATGGTCGAAGCCGAAGCGGTGCATGGTCCCAGGGCGAAAATTATCGGTGACAATATCACAGTGTTGCGCCAGCTTGAGGAAGATCTCTTTGCCTCGAGGGTCCGCGACATCCAGACAGAGGCTCTGCTTGTTGCGAGTCCCGTAGTAGGCCAGGTTTCCCCCCTCGTTCCACCACTCCTCGCCCGGCCGGCCATCCGGAAACGGCCCGGCTTTGCGGTCCTGGAGGTGGGCAACGCTTTCGACGCGGATGACCTGAGCCCCGAGGTCGGCCAGGTAAGACGTGCCCCACGGGAGGGCGTGAACCTGCTCCAGGCTGAGAACACGCACACCTGCAAGCACTCCGTTGTGGGGCATCTCATCCCTCTCGTGGGTCGCTTCAAGCTTGGCGGGCGGCCCGGAAAACGTGGCAAGCCACCGCGGTTCCGGGAATCAGGTGGAGTTTGGATGGTCCCAGAGCCGGGCGGCGGCAGCGGCCGGCAAAAGGTATTCGAACCCGGACCGTACCGCGTACATGCGGTCCAGCGCGGTGTCGCCGATGTGGTAATACTCTTCCGCGCTGAACTCCGCCTTCACCGAGTCCAGTTGATGCTTGAGCACGGTAAATTCGACCTGAATCTCGCTGTCCCGCCAGAGGCGTTGCTGGCTGCTTAACGTCCGGTCGGAGCAGCTGCCGATGACGTACCCCAACTCTCTAGCCCTTCTCACCATGTCCATCGTAATGGGCCCTGGTGGGTCGCCCAATTCCAGTGTTCCGTCTATGTCAAAACTTATCAGTTTCGCCAAATGTGGCCCTCCATAGGATTGGCAAGCGCGCTGTCTTGTAAATAGTTATACATCGGCAAGATTGTGCGACATTGCCTCCCCGCGATCGTCCTCCCGGCCCTTCCGCGGAAGGGCCGGGAGGACGGACCGGGTATCAAGCCACTCACGAGACCTTATCCTAGCTGGGGTGTTTGCCAAACATGACCCAGCCGCCACCGAGGGGTGGGCCGAATCCGCCCACCGCAGTCTCGGCTCGCACAGTAACTTGTCGCGGGCCCGCCGTTCCCCTGAGCTGCTCGATGCTATCGGTCCACATGGCGGTGCGCATGCGGCCGGTCCCCAAGTTCCCGCTGCCGGAGCTGAAGGGGTGGGGCCCTTCGACCCTGATATCGTCGGCATAGAATTGGAAGGCGTCTCCCCGTTTCACCCCATGCCACTGGAAAGCCTCCAGCCAGAACTGGGTCATGGTGGAGTAGCCGTCGTAGGGGTTGAAGATGTCCACGTCCTTGGGACCGAGCCCCGAGCCCTCGAAAATCATCCGGGCCACCCGGTCCGTCTCCGCCTCCAGCTCGTCCAGGACTGCCTGGGTGCTCCGTTGGCGGGCCGCGTGCTGGACATGGTTCAGGATGTAGACGGGAGCTTGCTTCATATTCTTGGCCCGCTCGGCGGTGGTAAAAAGGTAGGCTCCCGACGCGTTGACCGGGCGGTCACAGTCCCACAACCTGAGAGGCTTCAGGATGTACCGCGAGGTCACATAGTCCTCCACGGTAAGCGGCTCCAGATTATGGGTGGCGTTGAACCCCCACGGATACAGCAGTCCGTTCCGGTTCTGGTTTACCACGAAGGGGGCCATATCGTCGTGGACCCCGCCATATTTGAGGCAATACTGGGCATGGGGGAAGGCGTTGATGAAATCGTTTCCCCCGTGATTCCCCCATGGAACGGTCCATTGGCGGGCGCCTTTGGCGTAGTCGTCCGCGTTCTCTCCACCCCGGCGATAGCGGCCTTCCAGATTGCCCGTCGGGTAGATCACCAGACAAGTGGTGCAGAGACCATCGCCCACCGCCTGGGCGGCGAGGCCCATCATCTCCCCGATGGCCGGAACGCCGGTGGGGGCGTACTTGACGTTGGTCAGCCCCATCTGCTTTATCAGCCACTCCGCGTTCACCAGGGTGAGGCCCCACTCCGAGTCGTAGGGCGGGTCGAAGTAAGGCCGGGGCGCCCATCTGCCGGCGAGACCGCCACTGGGGCCGGCGATATGGGATTGGCAACAGATGACCCCGTCTATCTGGTCGGGAGTCACCCCGGCATCCTCCATGGCCCGCTGGCAAGCTAGGACAGAGTAGGCGCCGAGGGTCTTGTCCATGGACGTGCCGTCCCAGCGCCGGTCAACCGGGGAATGCCCGTATCCGGCGACCGCCACTTTGCCCCGATGCTCCCATACCCCCAGCCCTTCCCGGTTTCTCCGCCACGAGTATTGATTCTCCGAAGTCATTCCTCACCCTTTCCTGTGTCTGGGAATCGTATCCCACCAACCTAAGAGTCGGAGTGCACAGCCGTAGTGCATCCCCAATAACCAGCGGCTATGGTTCGACAAGCTCACCACGAACGGGAAAAATACGTTCGTCCTGAGCATGTCGAAGGGCCAACAGCTGCCTCTTATGAAGTTGTTGGATTGCCTCGATGTGCACGGTGTATCAACTACAGATACTCTGGATGCAGCGCTACGTAACCACCCGCCACTCGTGGATCAATTGACCCGGTGCTACCTCCTCGAACACCACTTCGACGGCGGCCCCCACCGGAACATCGTCGACCGGCACTCCCGGAAGGTTGGAGTAAAAGTTGATGCCCGGGTCCTCATCCAGAATTATCAAGGCCAGATTGTAGGGTTGATCGGGCATGCGCCGGTCGAGCCGGCCGTCCTCGATGACGATATACGAAGAGATGCGGCCCCTGCCGCTTACTTCTTTCCACGCCAGCTTCTCGGCAGAGCCACAGGCGGCACACTTTTCCTGCGGAGGGTACTGAAGCTTGTCGCAGGCTGAGCAGTTCTGCATAACCAGCCGCTTTTCGTTTACCGCGTCCCAGAAAGGCTTGCTCAGCTCATCGGGTACAGGGATAACCTTCGGCATGATTCCTCTCTTGTCTCGGTTTTGCGGGCTACCCGGAATTCCCTATTGCGACCGTCTCGACGTCTGCCGGGACAGGCCGGCGTCCCGGCCCTACATGCACAGGGTCCCTCCATCCACCGTGATCGTCTGCCCCGAGATGAATGAGGAGGCGTCCGAGGCCAACAGCAGCGCCAGCCCGGCCAGGTCCTCCGGCCTTCCCAGACGCTGGAGCGGCGGCCCCTGGGCCGCCCGTTCGATCTGCTCCGGGGTGCGGACCTCCCGCCAGCGGGGCGTGTCGATCATGACGGGAGCGATAGCGTTGACGTTGATATTGTGGGGCCCCAGCTCCCGGGCCGCGCTGGCCGTCAAGGCTATGACGGCCCCCTTGGAGCCCGCGTAGGCCGGCGAGGTCGGAGGGGTCGACCCCCGGCGTCCCACGACCGACGCCATGCTGATTATCTTGCCGTAGCGTCGCTCCATCATGTGGGGCACCACCGCCTTCATGCAGTAAAAACTCCCTTTGACGTTCACTCGGAAGTTGTCGTCCCACTGTACATCCGTCATCTCCAGCAAGGAGCCGGAAAGCTGGGAACTCACAGCGTCATTGATCAGAATGTCGATCTGACCGAATTCCCGGAGGGTTCGCTGAACCGCGTTTTCGACCTGCGCCTGGTCGCCCACGTCACAAGGTACGGCCAGGGCCCGGCTGCCTTGCTGGGCGATCTCCGTGGCAGTCCCTTCAGCCCGCTCGGCGTCGATCTCCACCACCACCACCGAGGCTCCCTCCTTGGCAAAGGCGAGAGCGAAAGCGTGACCGATGCCACGTCCCGATCCGGTTATGAAGGCCACCTTTCCGGCCAGTCCCAGGTCCATCCGCTCTCCTCCTTCTCCATGGCGTAACCCGCGGGGCCGGCCCACCGACGGCGGTGGAAGTCACCCGGCACCGGGCCCGGTCCTCGACGCGGGCAAGGGCAGTATACCCGGTCTTCTTTATCACAACAACGCAGGCTCAACAAGAAAGCCGCACCCGCACCAGGCACCGCCGCGGACTGAAGACCGTCGACGACAATGGCATCGGGCACACATCGGACCGGACGGTTGACGGCGCTCGTCAGGAATACTACCATGGTCCCCGTCGAGGATAGCGCCTTCCTCAGGTTCACTAAGATTGAAAGGGAACATTTCCGACCACTGCCCAGTGCGACTGCCGGAGGCGCGGCTGCCGGTCTGACAGCCAATTACCAGGGTTGATCTCGGAGCCTCAACCAGAATTAGGGAGGAGATATGGCTAAAATCAAGGGATCCGCAATAGTTGCCAAGGCCCTGAAGAACGAGGGAGTTGACATCTTTTTCTACCTCCGGGGCGGCCCAATCGGCGGAATCATAAACGATTGCCACGCGCTGGGCCTCAAAGGCGTCAACACGCGGCACGAGCAGGCTTCCGCCATGGAAGCCCACGCCTACTCCCGGGTGACCGGCAGGCCGGGCGTCTGCATGACCACTGCCGGCCCTGGGGCGACCAACGCGGTGACCGGCGTCGCCAACGCCCTGGTGGACTGCTGCCCGGTGATAACCCTGGGAGGGTCCAGCGCCATGGCCCTGTTCGGCAAGGGGGGCTGGCAGGAGCTTGACCAGCTGGCCGTATTCAAGACCGTCACCAAGTGGGCGGACCGGGCCATAGAGACCAGGCGCATCCCCGAGGTGATAAGCGACGCCTTCCGGCACGCGGTTTCGGGGAAGCCGGGACCGACCTACGTGGACCTGCCCGTGGACGTAATTGAGGGAGAGGTTGAGGAAAGCGAAGTGGTCTACCCGGTGCGCTCTCGCACCACCGCCCGGCCCCCCGGGGACCCCAACCTGATCAAGGAAGCGGCGGAGATGCTGGTCAAGGCGGAGCGGCCCATAGTCCTCGCCGGCACCGGCACCTTCTGGTCCCAATCGGGCACGGAGTTCCAGGAGTTCGTGGAGAAGACCAACATTCCGTTCTTCACCACGCCCCAGACCAGGGGGATCGTCCCCGACGACCATGAAATGTGCTTATTGGGCGCCCGTTCCCTGGCGTTCCGGGAGGCCGACGTCGTGTTGGTCATGGGCACCCGGTTCAACTACATGCTGGCTTTTGGCCAGGCTCCCCGGTTCAATGGAGACGCCAAAGTGATACAGGTGGACATCGACTCCGCGGAGATCGGCCACAACCGGGCGGTGGATGTCGGCATCGTCGGCGATGCCAAGATGGTCTTTCAGCAGCTTACGGAGGCCATCGGAGACCGAAGAAAGGGCGCCAGCGCCGCCTGGCTTGACAAGCTACGGGCCCAGGACACCGCCAACAAGGAGCGGCAGGAGGCCCAGATGGAGAGCAACGCGGTCCCCATCCATCCCCTCAGGCTGTGCAA
>CAJWBT010000009.1 GCA_913020235.1 uncultured Chloroflexota bacterium | reverse complement strand
GAATTACTTCCTTAACGTCCGCTACTGGGGTAGGCTCAGCTTGCCCACCACCACAACCTGCCAACACCAACAGCAATGCTACGGCAAGTGTGAGTATGAATGTAGGCTTGATATTCATCTAAATCCTCTCGTTGTGCCTAATCCCCCATGGGACTCCTGACCAGCAGAAGAGGCGGCAACGGAAAACATCCATACAGATAGGGGAACTAAGGCTGGTGGAGCTGGAGGGACTCGAACCCTCTACCTCTTCAATGCCATTGAAGCGCTCTCCCGGTTGAGCTACAGCCCCTCAATAAACCGGGGGCGTGGCCCCCCCGTAACAATATAACAACTACGTGCACCGCCCGCAACCGCTAATCCCTCCGGAAAAATTTCACGACCCGCCACTTACGGCCCTCGGATCATCAACCATCGTCGCGAGCAGCATGGTTTCACGGATACCGGCGTCCCAGAGTTGTTCCGCCAGTTCTGCTTTAACATCCGTCCCGCCACTGAGAGACACTGAGAGAACGCGAAGGGGGAAGCTGTGTTGCCCCACCTTTGGTGGAGCAACACAACCCAATTTCAATCTTCACCGAGTTTGGCAAGGCCTTTGACGAGGGCGATCCTCAGGGTGACGGCCCTCGTTAGATCTGTTGCGCGGAGGTATTCAGAAGGCGCCGATACCCGGCGTCTTAACCCGGAAGCTGTACAGAGACGAACCGGGCGTGGTGTACACGGTCCGGAAGTCCGGCCCGCCGAAAGCGATGTTGCGCGGCACCTCCGGTCCCCGGATCACGCCGAGGTGGTTGCCCGCCGGGTCGAAGACCCAGATTCCGCCGGAGCCGGTGCAGAATACCCGGCCTGCGGTATCCACCTTCATACCATCGGGGACGCCTTCTTCCGCCGAAAACATCTCGGCGAAGACCCGGTTGTTGCTCAGCGTACCGTCGGCGGCCACGTCGAAGGCCCGTATCTTCCGGTGGGTACAAACCTCCCCCTGCTCCGCCTCTTTGTAGCACCGCTCGTCCAGCCGGCTGATCGCCACGTAAAGGATCGACTCGTCGGGTGAAAAGCCGAGCCCGTTGGGATACTCGCAGCCGTCGGTGGCCACGTGGACCTCTCCATCGGGAGAGATGCAGAACACCCCGGCAAAATCGTACTCCCGCTGCTCGGGAGGGACCCGGAGTTGCGGGTCGGTGAAGTAGACGCTGCCGTCGGACCGGCAGACCACGTCGTTGGGTCTATTGAGCCGTTTGCCCTGCCACCGCTCGGCGATGGTGGTGATGGAGCCGTCGGGCTCCGTACGGGTAACCCGCCGGTGGTCCGCTCCCTCACACAGGATCAGGCGGCCCTGACGGTCCAGGGTGCAGCCGTTGCCCTCTCCGGTGTCCTCCCGGACCACGGTCACGCCGCCGTCGGGGTCCCAGCGTAGAAGACGGCTCCCCCGCATATCCACGAAGGTCAGGTATCCCTTAGGGTGCCACAGAGGGCCTTCGGTGCCACCGAGGCCGGTGGCCAAACGCGTGTGTTCTCCAGACTCCAGGATGCCGGACAGGTCTTCAGCCATGATGGACCTCCGCTTTTTTGGGCTAAAATGGCTGGCGGGATTATACCAGCATGGGAGAGCCCGTGCATTATTTGACCCCGCCCCACCGCTCGACTATAATCCGCCCCGTCACGCCAATGCGATCAGCCGGCCCTCCCGGTAAGCGAACGGGAGCCTGGGTCCGGAGGGAGGACGGAGATGGTGAGCTTACACCCGGATGCAACCCCCGATGAGATCCTGCGCGAACTGACCGAGCTGGCGATAGCTCTCTGGGGCGAGGCGCGGACCAAGGCGATCAACACCTCGGTGGAGGCGACGGCACGCCGATTATGGGACATCAGCCGCAACCTGCCGCACCGGGACGTGGAGCCCGGATTCTACCAGTAGCCCCTGAATAACCCAGCGAATATCCACCGCTGAACGCGCCGCGACTGCCGAGGCAGGGAGCTACCGGGCAACGCTCCCGCGACTTCACCCACAAAGGAGACAGCTATGGCGGAACCATTCAGTCTCACCGTCGCGGAAGCGGCGAAGCAGATACGCCAAAGAACGCTCTCTCCGGTGACCCTGGCACAATCCCTGCTGGAGCGAATCGATGCCCTGGACCCCTCGCTGCGGGCGTGGGTAACCATCGACCGGGAGGAAGTCCTGGGCTCCGCCCGCCAGCTTGAACTGGAGCTGGACCAGGAGGGGCCTCGGGGCCCGATTCACGGTGTGCCGGTGGGGCTGAAAGACATCTTCTATACCGCCGGTATGAAGACCACCGCTTGCTCCCGCATCTATGCCGATTTCGTGCCCAGCCACGACGCTACGTCGGTGGCCCGGATCAGGCAAGCCGGCGGCATAATCCTGGGCAAAGCGGTGACGACCGAGTTCGCCAGCGGCGACCCCTCCCCAACGGTCAACCCATGGAATCCGGCACATACCCCCGGTGGTTCCAGCAGCGGCTCTTCGGTGGCCGTGGCCACCCAGATGTGTCCGGCGGCCCTGGGCTCGCAAACGGGCGGCTCCACCTGCCGTCCTGCCGCCTACAACGGTATCGTGGGACTGAAGCCCACCTACGGCAGAATCAGCCGCTACGGCGTGGTGCCGGTTAGCTGGTCCCTGGATACCGTGGGCATTCTGGTTCGCACCGTGATGGACGCGGCCCTGATGCTCCAGGTAATGGCCGGGCAAGACCCCAACGACCCCGGCTCGGCCAACCAACCGGTGCCGGATTACGTTCAGGAGATTGAAGCGCTGGAGCGTCCCCCGCGGATCGGCCTGGCCAAAGGGTTCTTCGACGAGCAATCGACCCCGGAGGTGCGGAGCCACACCCAGGAGATCGCCCGACAGCTGGCCCAGGCCGGCGCCAGTGTAGAGGACATCGGGCTTCCCGAGAGCTTTGCCACAGCCCATACCTGCCAGCGTATCGTCGGCAACGTGGAGGCCGCCTCTTTTCACGAGGAGTTCTTCCGGCACCGGGCCGACGAGT
Source organism: uncultured Chloroflexota bacterium (assembly GCA_913020235.1). The sequence continues at coordinate 15,948 of CAJWBT010000009.1, read as the reverse complement.
ACGGACCCCGCATCCGGTCGGCAATCGAGATGGGGATGTTGGTTCCGGGGGTCCGCTACATTCAGGCTCAGCGCTTGCGGCGCCAGTTCCGCCGGGACATGATCGAGATGGTGGAGCAGGTGGACGTGGTGTTGACCCCGGCTACCCCGGCGCCGGCGCCCCCGAGTTTGGATACCACCGGCGACCCGGCATTCCAGGTACCGTGGACCTCCAGCGGGCTGCCAACCATCGTGCTTCCGTCCGGCCTGAGCGAGTCCGAGCTGCCTCTGGCAGTCCAGCTCGCCGGCCTGCCCTTTGAGGAAGGGAAGCTCCTCGCCGCCGCACGCTGGTGCGAGACGGTCCTGGGGACCAACCTCTCGCCGCCGGACTTCAGCTAGCCGCCCGGTTCTACCCCGCTTCGACTATAGGGGAGCGGGGACCTCCGGGGTCCGTCCCGCCCAACAAACCCTTTCGGCCAACGCAGCATCCGAAGTAATGGGGCTTGGCCGCCCGGAAGCCTGCCGCGCGCCATCGACGCCCCTCAATACGACGGTACCGCAAGGAGTCAACGGTGGGCCAAACACACGACCTCGTCATCATCGGGGGAGGGTCAGCGGGCCTGACCGCGGCGGGCTTCGCCGTTCAATTGGGCCGAAAGGTGGCCCTGGTGGAAAAACACCGGATTGGCGGCGACTGCACCTGGACCGGCTGTGTTCCCAGCAAGGCCCTGCTCAAGGTAGCCCAGGTCGCCCACCAGATGCGTAACGCCGCCCGCTACGGGCTTGGCCCAGCCGAGCCCGCGGTGGACCTGAAGGCCGTGATGGCCCACGTGCGTTCGACCGTGGACGAGGTATACCGGTCCGAGTCTCCGGAGACCCTCCGGGCCGACGGGATCGAAGTCTCCCTGGGCCAAGCGAGGTTCCTGAACGCCAACACCCTCGAAGTCGGCGACGCCGGTGTCAAGCTGGAAGCGCGCCGTTTTCTTATCGTCACCGGAGCCCGGCCATTCATTCCGCCGGTACCCGGTCTGGACAACGTGGATTATCTGACCTACGAAACGGTCTGGGACCTGGAAGAGCTGCCGGAACGCCTCATCGTGGTCGGAGCAGGCCCCGTTGGGTGCGAGCTGGCCCAGGCGTTCTGCCGCCTGGGGGCCCGGGTTACCCTGTTGGAGGCCGCCCCCCGGATTCTGCTCCAAGACGATCTCGAAGCCGCGGACTTGGTGGGGCGGCAACTGACCGAAGACGGTGTGGACCTGCGCCTGGGCACTGCGGTGCAGCGGGTGTGGCGGAGCCCTGACGGAATCCACGTCGGTTTTGGCGACAAGGAGGTAGTAGGCGATTCCCTCCTGCTATCCGTCGGACGGCAGCCTAACGTGTCGGCACTGGACCTGGACAAAGCCGGGGTGGCCTACACCGCCAAGGGAGTCCAGGTGGACCGTTACCTTCACACCAGCCAGCGGCACATATATGCCGCCGGAGATTGCCTTGGTGGCTACCAATTCACCCACTACGCCGCCTGGCAAGGGTTCATGGCGGTGCGCAACGCCTTCCTGCCCGGCGCTACCCGCGCGGTCCTGGACCGGGTCCCCTGGGCAACCTTCACCGACCCGGAGGTGGCCCATGTGGGCCTTACCGAGGGCCAGGCCCGGGAAAAGTTCGGCGAGGGGGTCATGGTCTGCCGCTGGCCCATGGAACAGGTGGACCGGGCCGTCGCGGAAGGGAACACCTCGGGGTTCGTCAAGCTGGTCCACCGGTCAGATGGGACCATCCTAGGGGCGACGATAGTGTCCCCGAGGGCCGGGGAGATGATACACGAGTGGAGCCTGGCCATTGACCGGGACCTGAAGCTGGGCGACCTGGCCAACTCCATCCACGTTTACCCCACCTACTCCACGTCCAACATGCAGGCCACCGCCCACATCCGGGTAGAGCAGCTCCTGGCAGGCACCTACGGCAAGGTCGTCCGGGGTCTGGCCCGGCTGGCCCGGTGACCGTGCGGTGAACCCGAAGGGCCCGGCGGCCGCGCCTGTCTATCCCCCGTCATCCGCCGGCGGGAATAGGTGCACGCTCAGGACCGCCTCGCACCAGCGGGCCGCCGTTAGCAGGCGGGCCTCCTGAAATGGCGCCGCGGCAAGCTGAATGCCAAGGGGCAACCCGGAGGCCGCCAAGCCCGAAGGGATTGTTATTGCCGGCAAACCACAGGAGGTCCAGGGCCCCTGGAAGATGGGGTTGCCGGTGTTGGTCAGGTCGGGAAGGGCCGGCGTGGGGGTCGAAGGGGTGAGCAAGATGTCCGTCTTTTCCACCACCAACTCCATGTCGGTGGTGAACCGTCGCCGGCGCTCCAGTGCGCGAGAGTAGCTGACCGCGTCGGTGTCCAGTCCCCGCCGCAGCATCTCCCGCAACAGGGGTTGGTAGTCTTCGGACTGCCGCTCGAACATGGGCTGATGGAAGCTGGCGGCTTCCACCGCCATAATGGTCCGCTGGTCTTCAAAGGCCGTGTCGATGCTTTCCGGCAGCGTAACCTCTTCCACCATGGCTCCGGCACGGCTCAAGCGCTCTACGACATCATCCACGTGCCGGCGGGTCTCGGCGTCGGCCTGCTCGTAGAAGAACCGGCGGAGAAAGCCGATGCGCGGGAGAGCGGGCGACTCCAACGTGGCCAGGTAGTCGGGCACGGCCCGTCGAGAGGTTGCCGGATCCTGCGGGTCCGGGTCTGCCAGGACCTGCAACAGGAGGGCCGCGTCCTCCACGGTCCGGGCCATCCAGCCTAGGGTATCCAGGTTCCAGCTAACAGGTATCACTCCGTGGCAACTCACGCGACCGTAGGTAGGCTTGAAACCGACCACCCCGTTGTACGAAGCCGGCCGCAGCACTGACCCGACTGTCTGGGACCCCATGGCAACGGGACACATGCGGCTCGCCACCGCCACCGCGGAGCCGCTGCTGGACCCGCCGGGGGTGTGGGCGGGGTTCCAGGGGTTCACCGTGGGCGATGGGTCCAAACAGGCGAACTCGGTGGTGACCGTCTTTCCCAGCACAATGGCGCCGGCCTGCTTCAACAGGGTCACGGTGGTGGCGTCATGGTCCGGAACAAAGCCGGCGTACACTTTGGAGCCGGCCGTGGTGGGGATTCCCGCGGTGTAGTAGATGTCCTTTAGACCAAGCGGCACGCCATGAAGGGGCCCCACGGCGCTGCCGCCCAGTTGTGCCGTCTTTTGTGCCGCGTCGGCGAGCGCCGCCTCGCGGTCCAGGTAAACCCAGGCCTTGAGATGGGGTTCCAGCGCGTCGATGCGGCGGAACAACGACTCCACCAGGTCAACGGGAGACAACTCCCGCCGTCGAATCAGGCGCGCCGCCTCGGCTGCGGATAGTTCGTATAGTTCTGGCATGGCAATAGCTCCCCAATTACGACGAGAAGGGTTATGTTTGAGGCTCTTGGACCTGTTACTTCACGACTCTAGCGTCCGCGCTCCAAGTCCATTCATCCCCAGACCCCACCTCCTCGAATTCAAACAAGAAGGTTCTTTCTTCATCGGCTTCCATGAAAGCCTTTTGGGACTTCGTTTTAGGCCCACCTTGCCACCCTACGATCGCCATGACCTCGACAACGCCGGAGGCGCCCGCGTTAACCACCCGAATCGTAACAGCAACGGTGTAATCCCATTCGAGAAACCCTACGCTCTTGCTGTAACCATCGGCAAGCCTCCCTACAGTCAGCTGTGCCCTGGCGGTACGGACCGCCACACAATGTCACCCCGAGTGTAGCGAGGGGTCTCAGGAACTCGGGTCACTGCCATACCATCGGAGGGCCAAGTCTTTCCATTCAGGGTTCATGGATTCGACGAGTGCCACTTTCTTGCTCCTTCGCCAGCCCTTAAGTTCTTTCTCCCGCGCAATCGCACTGCCAACATCGGAGGTTGAATCGTGGTACACCAGTTTGGTGACATTGTACTTGCTGGTGAAGCTCCCATCTTGTCCTTGCTTATGCTCGAACACCCGACGTTCCAGGTCATTGGTCACGCCGATGTAGAGGGTCCTAGCACGGCTGGCCATTATGTAAACGAAATACTGGTGCACTAGCTCGTCCTCGGCGTAATCTGAGATTCCTCGTCGCTCCGCTCCTCGGAATGACAGTGGGTGGCGCGGTCCGGCTTCGTCCCTCCGCTCCTCTCAATGACAGCGGGTGGTGCTGTCCGGCTTCGTCCCTCCGCTCCTCTCAATGACAGCGGGTGGTGCTGTCCGGCTTCGTCCCTCCGCTCCTCTCAATGACAGCGGGTGGTGCGGTCCGGCTTCGTCGTTCCGCTCCTCTCAATGACAGCGGGCGGTGCTGTCCGGCTTCGTCGCTCCGCTCCTCTCAATGACAGCGGGTGGTGCGGTCCGGCTTCGTCCCTCCGCTCCTCGGAATGACAGTGGGTGGTGCTGCCCGGCTTCATCGCTCCGCTCCTCTCAATGACAGTGGGTGGCGCGGTCCGGCTTCGTCCCTCCGCTCCTCGGAATGACAGCGGGTGGTGCGCTCCGGCTTCGCCGCTCCGCTGCTAGGAACGACGCTCTTGGAACCTTCGGGGCAGCGCGCGGTTCCGGCCGGCGGCAATGGGCGATCAGCGCTTAGCTCCGGACCAGAGCTGAATGCTGAAAGCTGATAGCTGACTGCTGACCGCTGATTGCTGACCGCTGATAGCCGAGCGCTCTAAATCGGCGGCCGGCGGGTGTGCCAGTCGGTGGCCCTCTCGTAGGCGTCGGCCACCCGGAACAGCGTTGCCTCGTCGAAAGGCTTGCCGATCACCTGGAGGCCCACGGGCAGGTTCTGGGAAGTGAAGCCGCAGTTGACCGACAGCGCCGGCACGTTGGCCAAGTTGAACGGATTGGTGAAGCTCCGGCGCCCGGAAAGGATGTCCAGCACCTCTTGCTTGCTGCCGATTCCAGACCGAGTGGGGATCAGGGAGGCCGGGATTGATGAGGTGGGCATGACCAGCACGTCCACGCGCTCCAGGGCCTCAAGGACCTGCCGGCGCATCACCTCCCGGAGCCGGGTCGCCTTCTGGTGGGCCTGAGCGGGCAAGATGCTCCCGGTCAATAGGCGGATTTGATTGTTGTGGTCGTATTGGTCCAGGTACTCGTCGATGCCCTTCCGGTGCACCACCGCGCAGTCCACCATGATGAGGGCTGAGGAGATTACCGCCGAGTCCGCGATAAGGGGTACGGAAACATCTTCTACCGTCGCGCCCAACTCGCCCAGGACCGAGATTGCCCTTACCACGCTTTCCCGCACCTCCGGCTCCGCGGCGTCGGTGTGCACCCGCTCCCTGACCACCCCCACCTTGATCCCCCGGATATCGCCGTCGAGCTTGGCCAGGTAGTCGGGCACGGGGGTGTCCCAGGTGTAAGGGTCTTTCGGGTCATGCCCGGCGATGGCGCCGAGGGTCATGGCGCAGTCGGCCGCGGTCCGCGAGATAGGGCCGACCGTGTCCATGGACCAGGTAGCCCCCAGCACGCCATAGCGGCTGACCCGCCCCCAACTGGGGCGGATACCCACCAGCCCGCAAAAAGCTGCCGGGCCCCGGATGGAGCCTCCGGTATCCTCGCCCAGGGAAGTGGCGCACAGAAAGGCCGCGGTGGCGGCCCCGGAGCCGCTGCTGGAGGTGCCCGGGTTGCGGGTCAAGTCCCAGGGGTTGCGCGGCCTCCCGTACGGGTGGTGGAAAGCGTCTCCCATGGCGTACTCGCTCATGTTGAGCTTGCCCAGAAGTACCGCGCCCGATCTACGAAGGTTTGCGATCACGGTGGCATCCTCGTCGGGAACGAAGTCCTTGAGAATTGTTGAGCCGCCCGTGGTCCTGATGCCTTTGGTATTGAGTTGGTCCTTCACCGCCACCGGTACGCCGTGCATCGGCCCCCGGTAGCCACCTGTAGCGATCTCTCTCTCCGCCTGGCGAGCGTCAGCGAGGGCCTCGTCGCGGCACACGGTGATATATGAGTTGAGCTGCCCATCAATTTGTTCGATTCGGTCCAGGTAGGCTTCAGCCGCTTCGACCGGTGAAGCCTCCTGGGACTTGATCAATGCGGCCAGTTCGGTAGCGGACAAAAGGGGGAGCTGAGCTTTGTCCATTTCAGATCGGCTCCTAGGCGCAGGGTCCAGGTAAGTTCAGGCCCATTGTGCCGATACAAGGGTGGGTTGTCAACGCGCCGGCGCTCAAGCGGTCGCTCACGAGAGGTCGGCCGAAAGGATAGGGTGGCCGCACCCTGTTCGGCCCAGGCCCGGTAATCATACTATTTAAGGGGAGCTACCTCTTGTTGGCCATCGCGGCAAGGCCAGCACCGGGGAACCGCGCCGAGCACGACATTGCGCAGCGTGCACTAAACTATTTCGACTGCCCAATCCGGCATCTACAGCTTCGTCGAGAATCCATGAGGTGACACATGACGCTCGACAACAGCGGCGCTCGATGAAAGCGGACTTTACCACGGGCAGGGAATATCGGCTCTCCGCAATGGCAAGCCCGGTGGCCCTTCTGTGCCAGTCGAAGGGCAAGGCCACCACTGGGTTGAAGCTCTCGGGAGGGTTCAAAACAAGGGGACTGCTGCAAATCCGTGGCCTGGGGCAAGGGCACTCTCACGCCGGGAGGCCTCGGCGTGCCAACGCGTAGCGCCGGTAGGTAACTCGCCGGCCAAAATCTTTTGATAATGGCGGAAAGGGGGGAATACACTGATGGACTCCAACAGCAAAACAGACACGTGGCCAGCCGAATCAGTCTCTTCTTCGCTAGAAACGCTCCAGGAGACGCCGGGCGCTTGGGAGCAAAGCGGAGAGGGTGAGCCCGAGGTTGAGAACCGGCTTACACTGGCCAAAGCCTCGCGCGACCAGGCAGAAACGGCACGTCAAAAGATAGCCGAGGAGATTCTGGAGGCTACCAGAGAGAAATGCCAGGCGCTCATTGTCAGCGGGAACAACGCCCTACAACATGCCAAACACCTGGAAACCGAGGCGGATACGTGGCACTCCGAAGCACAGGCCGAGCTGAAGGAGGCCGAGTCGTATAAGGCCCAGATAGAAGCCGACATGAATACCGCCCAGCAAAGCGCGAAGCGCCTGGAAGCTGAAACGGAAGCGAGGTACTCCGAAGCCAAGGCTGAGCTGAAGCGGGCCGAGGCCTCTAGAGCCCAAGCTGAAGCCGACCGAGAACGCATTCTCGCTGACGCCCATCGGGCGGCCCGGGACGTGATGGATACAGCCCGCATGGAGTCGGAACGGGAACGCATGGCGTCGGAACGAGCACGGATGGAGACGGAGCGGGAATGCTTGGGCCTCAAACGCCAGGCATCCTCGGAGGCCCAGGGAATCCTGTCCCAGGCTCGTGCGATACGAGAGGAACTCGAGGCGCAAAGAATATACGCCGATGCAGCACGGCTCAAAGCATGGTCCCAAGACATCCTGACGCAGGTGGAGGAGCAACCGGACAAGGCTCCCGTTTCCGCAAAACCAAGCACCAACGGAAACGCCGGTTCCAAGGAGCCTATCCCGGCCCGGCCATCCGCTGACTTGGTCCAAGCCACGAGTGTCGAGCCGGTGCCTTCCAAGACGCCCTCGAAACAAGAGCAGCCCACAAATTCCAACAACGCAAAAAAACCGGCTCGCGGCACGCAGTTCGCGGACCCGGTCCAAGCCGCGAGCGTCGAGCCGGCGCCCGCTGAAGCGCCATCGAAACAAGAGCAGCCCACAAATTCCAGCAAAGCAAAGAAGCCGGCCCGGAGGGCAAAGGCCGGCAAGTAGCCTGCGTCCCTTCTTAAGCCAAGTGCGCATCAAGGACGCTCGCCGCCGGTACCGACGGTTTCGTCGGCGAGCGTGTCCGGGCCTTTCCCGTCGCCATCCGCTGGCCAACGCTCGGGTGTTGGCAGGCGGTCCCATGGCTGGCGCAACAGGGTCTCTGCCCGCACCCTCCGGTCTCATGTTCCGGCGGGTACCCCGGGATCCCACGGTGTCGATACCCTTTTGCTTCGCCGCCGGGCGGACCGGGGTGTCCGCAGATAGCTCTCGCCTGTCTGTCGAAGCTCACCGCATAGCTCGTCGGGCCGGGCGTATCCCTGATTCGACCTCCCGATTCGACTTCCCGATTCGACTTCCCGGTTCGACTTCTTCGCGCCCACCGGCCACACCAGCCCTCCTATCGTCCTATCGTCTTATCGTCCTTACTGCGGGAGAGGACGCCGCCCATCACGCTGCAACCGGCACCGGTTTTGTCGGGCTGCCGGCCGGATTCGCGGGCTCGACGGCTCGGTGGAAGGAGAAACGGGGTAAGGCAGCGCCTCCTCTCCCACTGGTATAATTAGGCGCCGGGTCCCGGAGCCACACCCCATACTCCATGGGACCCGTCCGAAAGGCCGGACAGCACGGTAGGGCGGACTCGCCGGCGTGGTCCCGGCCTTGGGAGTTTCTTCGAGAGGTGCCGCGATGGACCGGTGGGCCGGAGTTGTGCTAGCCGCTGGAATGGGCGTGAGAATGAGATCCCGGCTTCCCAAGGTGTTGCACCGGGTCTGTGGGAAGGAAATGATTCGCTACCCGCTGGAGCTGCTGCGCCAGGTGGGAATCCGGCGGCTAGTGGTCGTGGTATCTCCCACCGGCGCCTCTGCGGTCCGGGAGTTGCTGGGACCAGACGTGGAGTACGTCACTCAGCCGTCGGCGTTGGGGACAGGTGACGCTATGGGCCGCACCGCCGAGATACTTCAGGGGAAGGTGGACCACCTCCTGGTGCTGGGGGCCGATTGTCCTCTGCTCCGGGCGGACACCGTCAAGGGTCTGGTGTCGTCCCACGTTGACGCCTCTGGCGACATGACCCTGCTCACCGGCATTGCCCCCTCGGTCGGCGACTGGGGCCGGGTTTTTCGGAATGACTCCGGACAGGTGATCGACATCGTTGAGGCTGCCGATGACCCGCGGACTTCCGAACTGTCGGGGGAGTTCAACGGTGGCGTCTACTGCTTCTCGGCGCCCTGGGTTTGGGAGAACCTGGAACGTGTTGAACCAAGCCCCAACGGCGAACGGTACCTCACCTCGCTGGCAAGCATCGGTGCGGCGGGTGGCGCGAAGGTCCACGGGGTGGCCGCCGCGGACCCGGGGGAGCTTCAAGGCGTCAACGACCGTCTCCAACTCGCCCGGGTGGAGGCGGCGCAACGCCAGCGCATCCGTGAGCACTGGATGCTGGCGGGTGTCACCATGGTCGACCCGGCTTCCGTATTCATCGACTCCGGCGTGGCCATCGGACAGGATACGGTGCTCCTGCCCAATACGATGCTGCTAGGCCGGACCAGTATCGGCGAAGGGTGCGAGATCGGGCCGGGCTCCACTATCCGGGACTCGAAGGTCGGCCACCGGTGCCGGGTGACTGCTTCCGCGTTGGAGGAGGCGGAGATGGAAGACGATGTAGAAATCGGTCCCTTCAGCCACCTGCGGCCCGGAGCGTACCTGGAATCCGGGGTTCACATCGGCAATTATGTCGAGGTAAAGCAGAGCCGGTTCGCGTCGGATGCGGTGATGGGCCATTTTGGCTACGTGGGAGACGCGTCCATCGGCGCCGGAGCGAACCTGGGCGCAGGCATGATTACCTGCAATTACGATGGCAAAGACAAACACCGCACCGTCATCGAGGCGGGGGCCTTTATCGGCTGCGACACGATGCTGGTGGCCCCGGTTACCGTTGGAGCGGGCGCTATTACCGGAGCGGGGGCGGTGGTGACCCGGGATGTACCTCCAGGTAGACTGGCGGTCGGTGTTCCTGCTAGAATAATGGTCAAGAATGATAGACCCGACTGACTTAACCGGGGTAAACCCCGTGGGATTCCCTTCCCGGAACGCAGGCGTCCGGTAGGGGGAAGCATTGGATACAGACTATTTACCATCAGCGCCAGTCTTCGTCGCTTCCCTCCTTCTTTTCTCCTACCTGAGTCTGGCCCACCACGCTAGGACCTCGACCAACGCCTCCCCTAGAAGGGGCCGGCCCTATCAATGGGCCGGCCGAATCCTTCCCTGGCTTACCTACGGGAGCGTCATTGCCGCCGCACTGTCGGGCCTGGCGCTTCTCCACAGTACCGGGACCACAAGCTGGTGGCCCGCCTCTTTCCTGGCATTTGGCCTTCTCCTTTCACTGATCGTCGTCGACCGGGTAGTTGCCTACATCGCTTCACGCCGGCCGCGCTTGGCCTCTCCCTGGCGCCGCACCCAATCGCGGGCGGTTCCAGGGGGAACGGACGGCGGGGCCGGAGCAGGGGGCAACGGCCGCCCTGGCAACGGCGGCAGAGAAGACGGTGCCGGGGACCTGTTCCCGGAGCGGGAGGAGCCGGTAATCACCGAAGCCGACCTGGTCAGTCTGGACCAGCGGGACCGGGAGATGCTTCGGTCAATCCTGCGCCTGGACGTTACCACCGCCCGTGAAATCATGGTGCCCCGCCTGGACATGGTGTCGGTGGAGGCCGACGCTACCCTGGCTCAGGTGGCCGAGCTGATGACCCAGGGCGGCAATAGCCGCCTTCCGGTCTACGAGGACACCATCGACCACATTCTGGGCATCGTCCACTTCCGGGAAGTGATGGAGTTCCTGGCCCGCGGCAAACCGGGAACTAGCCTGCGCGATCTCGTTCGCCCGGCATTCATCATTCCCGAAACCAAGCGCCTGGACGATCTTCTGGAGGAGCTACAGGACAAGGGCATTCAAATGGCCATCGTGGTGGACGAGTATGGGGGCACCGAGGGTCTGGTCACCATGGAAGACGTGCTGGAGGAGATCGTCGGCGAGATCGAAGACGAGTTTACCCGCACCCGGGAGTCCCGGGTGGTCTATCTGCCGGACGGCGCGGTGCTGGTCGACGCCGGAGTGACCACCGAAAACGTTGAGGAGCTGCTGGCCACCCGCCTTGGCAGCACGGACGTGGATACCGTGGGCGGCTACGTCTACCAGGCCCTGGGCAAAATCCCTCAGGTTGGCGACGTGATAGTCACCGATCACCTGCGAATAGAGGTCGTTTCGATACTGGGCCGCCGCCTCCGCAAGCTCCGCATTGAGCGAATCGCCGAAAACCCGTCCGCCCCAGCCTCCTAGATATCTGCGGCTTTGAGGCGGTTGCCGGGTGGCGGCTCGAGTACCTTCACCGCGGTTCGACGGGTCCGGACGGAGGGCTGAAGCGGCGACTCGGCGTCAGGTCCTGCCTTTCCAAGCTATCAGCTCACCGGTGACGACCAGCCGGTGGTCGTAGACCAGGCGGGGCACGCAGGAAACCAGGTGGATGGTGGCCCGGCCGGTGTCGTACAGCCTCATGTCGTCCTGCTGCACCACCTGAGACGAGGTGGCGCGGTACAGGTATTGCTCCTGGCCGTTGTCCGTAATGATGAAGACCTCTTCGCCGGCACGGAGCTTGTCGGGTATCTTACGCAGGTCGAAAAAGACCGAGCCCTCTCCCATGGTTGGGCTTTCCGTGTGGCCAAAGAACCACGAGCTGCCGGCTTCCCCAGCGTTGGCGGTCTCCGGGATGTGGCCCACGACATTGTCGGGCGTCTCATAAGCCCGGCTGCCGCTCAGATTCAGGATCGCCAGCTCGGAGACCTCCGAGTCGACGCCGATTGAGGGCACGATGATCCGCTCGGCAGCCGCCAGCCGGTCCCCGGGTACCTCATGGCCTAATTCGACCGGGGTGAAGCCCTGAAGCAGGAGCTGTTCTCGATAGGAGTGCGGCTCGTACCCCAGGGGGTTACTCCAGGAGCCGGCCCCCAACGATTCGCCCGGATACAGCCGTTGGCTGCTGATGGCGGCGGCAGAGATTGCAGGCAGCAACATGGCCGACCCCTCCACCGACGGGGACCGGTAAACCGCGGCGGCCGCCAGCGACGCCGCGTTGGCGCCTTCCCCCTGCCCGTCCAACCCGCCTGCCGCTTCGGAGCCCAAAGCGATCTGCGAGCCTTGGCCCGGCTGCTCCAGAACGGACGTTAGCTGGTCCGCGAGCCCGCCGGGCACGGTAACGTTCAGGTTTTCCAGGTCGGCCCGAGCCTTGGCCGCGTAGCCGTAGTATGCCCCACCAGTTGCCAGCAGCACCGCACCCGTAAGAAGAACGAATATACCTGTGAATTTGAAGAACCGCTGCTGCAGGCGCCCGCGCAGTAATAGGTAGTCGTAACCGGCTTCCATGGCGCCTCCTTCACCCGGAAATGAGAAAACGAATCTGTGAAGATCTGCTTCCGCACTTGGCTTTTGTGGAGCCCCGCGCCTCCCACCACCGAAGAGGCCTGGGAGTGTTTGCGGAGTCCGGCTCCAGCGGGCTTGGCCCGAGGAGCACTAGCGGACCCGGGAAGGGGACATACCGCCGGGGGCAATAGGCTCGTTCAGGTAGATATCGCCATTGCGAATCTTGAGGTTGAACCCGCAACTCGGATTGATACAGACCCACGCTTTGTAATGAACGGACGCACCCTGACCGCCATAATCGGATAATGGAACCAATGAGCCGACATCACACTTTAGGCATTTGGGTATCCCCCACTCTTCCACGTATTCCTCCTCCCAAATCGTATTCGGGACGAGTATATCACCCACGCTTTCCGAGTTACAAGCAATTCGAGCGCGGCCATTAGCCACTTTGCTGAGGGCCTTACGGTACCCCTCTGCCATTCCCCCAACCGCCCACATCGGCCGAAACCGCCGCCGTGCTTACTCCAGGAAGTCTCTGAGTTTGCGTGAGCGGGTGGGATGGCGCAGCTTTCGCAGCGCCTTGGCTTCGATCTGGCGGATACGCTCCCGCGTCACCCCAAACTCCCGGCCGACCTCCTCCAAGGTGCGGCTGCGGCCGTCTTCAAGGCCGAACCGTAGCTGCAAAACCCGGGCTTCCCGTTCGGTCAAGGTGTGGAGCACCTCATCCACTTGCTCTTTCAGGAGCTGGAAAGAGGCGGCATCGGCCGGCGCCGGCGCGTTCCGGTCTTCGATAAAGTCCCCCAGGTGGGAGTCTTCTTCTTCTCCTATGGGTGTTTCCAGGGAAACGGGCTCCTGGGAGATTTTCAGGATCTCCTCCACCTTTTCCGGGCCGATTTCCATGGCGAGGCCGATCTCCTCCGGCGTGGGTTCCCGGCCGTACTCCTGGAGCAGCCTCCGATGCTGCCGCATCAGCTTGTTGATGGTCTCCACCATGTGGACCGGGATGCGGATCGTCCTGGCCTGGTCGGCGATAGCCCGGGTGATGGCCTGCCGGATCCACCAGGTGGCATAGGTGCTGAACTTGTAGCCCTTACGATAATCAAATTTCTCCACCGCCCGGATCAAGCCGATGTTGCCCTCCTGAATCATGTCCAGGAGCGCCATGCCCCGGCCGATGTATTTCTTGGCCACGCTCACCACCAGCCGCAGGTTGGCCTCGGTCAGGTGTCCCTGGGCCCGGTCGCTTTCAGCGTCGATACGCTTGAAGTAGGCCCGGAACAGTGTGTCCAGTTGCTGCAGCTCGGCCGAGCACTCCGGCAGGCTCAAGGCCGTACCCAGCTCGTCGAGGGTACAGTCCTCCAACACGTCGATGGCGTCCGGAGGAAGCAGCCAGCTGCTCAGGGAGAGGTTGATGACCCGTCCGTAAACGCTTTCCGGGTACTCGCCCAGGGACTCGCCCACGGCGGCTATCAAGTCCACGGACAGCCCGGCGTCGATGGCGTTCCGGAGTTTGGGATGGTCGGTTACCTGGGAAAGGGTCAGGCTATGGGGCAAACCCAGCTGTTCACTGAGGGCCACCACCAATGGCGAAGCCGCCATCAGCCGTCGCAACAGCGCCCGGGTGATTTCCCAAGACCGGGGCGGGCGGCCCTCCAGGGCAACTAGCTCCGTTTGCAAGCCTTGCAGGTGCTTGCCGCCTTCAATCTTGCGGGCCAGGACCCGCTCGTCGGTGGACGTCAGCAGGCGGACCCGCCCTATTTCTCGCAGGTACATCCGGACGGGGTCGTCCAGCACCTCCAGCGTCTCCGCTTCGGGTTCCCAGTCCGGCTCCTCGTTCTCCACCTCCCCCGGCGAGTCCGGGGGCGCGCCGACCACAGACCCGCGAGCGGTGGGCTCTTCCCACTGCTCGTCGACGGATTCCACAGCAAGCCCCGACTGCTGCCCGGGCGGACCGCCGGCCTCGCCCAAGCCTTCGTCGTCGGTTCCCTTCACAGCCCGGATGATCTCCATGAGCTTGTTACCATCCTCGGCATCCTCCCCCTTTTCCACGAAATCCTCCGGATTGAGTTCTCGACCGTTGCTACGTCGTGCCATCTAGTGTCACCCGCCTCGTAAAGTGTCCTGCGCCAGCGTGCCGCGCATGTCCTGATTTCTCTTTAAACGTTGGTTTACCTCCAGAACCTCCTGGTGAGACTCCTCCAGCAGGTCCGGCGGGGCTTCAGCAAACTTGATCTGCTCTTCCACCTTCAGCTCCCTGAGGAACCGCTCCTCCAGGCGATGGACCGCATCCTGGAAGGCCGCCACGCGGTGAGAGCGATCCAAAGGCGGGAGTTCCTTTTGGACCAGGGTCTCCAGGTGTTCGGCCAACTCCTCATCCAGGACTGCCTGGAGCGGCGCCAGCGGAGGCTCGTCCCCATGCCCCTGGCATACGCGCGACCACTGGTTGAATATCTCCCGGTTTTCCAGCCGGCGAAAGTACTCGGGCCGCAGGTCCCCGGCCGCTTCTTGCATCTCCTGGTGTCCCAGCAACAGCGCCAGGCAATAATCCTCAACGGGGTCGCGGTCCAGCTTGGCGAAGGGCGACGGCGTAGCCGCCCGGGCCTGGGAGGCCGCGCCGCGATTCCGCCGGGCCGCCGAGGGCCTGCCTATGGTGGCCCGCAAAGTCTCCTGGGTAACGCCCAGACGCTCGGCCAGCGCCTGAAAGTAGTGGTCTTGCTGGGTAGCCTCCGGCACCGCGGCGATCAAGGGGAAAAGCAGTTCCACCATCCGCGCCTTGCCCTGGGGGGTCGCCGGGTCCACCTGGGCCGACAGAGCATCAAAAAGATACTCCATCAGGGGCATCCCGCCCTCAACCAGGCGTTCCCACTCTTCGGGGGACCGCCGGATGACCTCGTCCGGGTCCTGACCTTGGGGCAACACCGCGATCTTGATCTCCGGCATCTCCTCTCGCCGGTACATGGTGATGCCGCGGGCCGTGCCCGCTTCCCGGACCTGGATGGCCTTCCAAGAAGTCTCCAGGCTGCGCAAGGTGGCCTGCTGGCCGGCCGTGTCGGCATCCAGGGCCATGGTGACGCTATTGGTGAGTCGGCGGATGTCGGCCACCTGGTGCTCGGTGAGGGCCGTCCCCATGGAGGCCACCACGTTGCGGAACCCATGCTCGTGGGCCGCTATGGCGTCCATGTACCCTTCCACTACCACCAGTCCTTTCGCGCCGGCCTCCTCTTTGGCCAAATGCAGGGCGTACAGGAGGCGGCTCTTATCGAAGACCGGGCTTCTGGGCGAGTTTAGGTACTTGGGATTCGACTGGTCCAGCGTCCGCCCTCCGAAGCCGCTCAGCTCCCCCTGGCGGTTTCTGATCGGTATCATCAGCCGGCCTCTGAAGAGGTCGCGGGGCCACCCGTTGTCCGAAATGCGGACCACCCCGGCCTGGGCCAACTGCTCCGGGGAGTACCCCATTTTGCCCAAGTAGTTCTTCAGCGACTCTCCATCTCGCGGGCTGAGGCCCAGTTCGAAGGCGTCTATGCTTTGGACGGACAGTCCTCTCCGATCCAGGTAGGCCCGGGCTTCGGAGCCCTGGCCGGAGGCCAAGACCTCCTGGTAGTAACTCCGGGCAGCTTCGTTGATCTGAAACGCACCCTGCTGCTGGGTGCGGCGCTCCCGGCTGGGCAAGGCCACCCCGGCCTGCTGGGACAGGCGCTTCAATGCTTCGGCGAACCCCAGGTTCTCCGCCCGCATGACGAATGAAAAGAGGTCGCCGCCATCCGCGCAAGCCCCGAAGCACCGCCAGGTCTGGCGGTCCGGGA
>CAJWBT010000008.1 GCA_913020235.1 uncultured Chloroflexota bacterium | reverse complement strand
GAGGGGGCGCGGGTCCTGGTGCTTGAGAAGGCGCCTTACGAGGAGCGGGGCGGAAACAGCGCCTGCAGCGGCGGGCTGTTCGAGTTCGCCCACCAGGGCTTGGAGGACGTGATGCCCCTGGTGCCGGAACTCACCCCGGTCGAGGCGGAACGCCTGGACATGGGACCCTACACCGCCGACACCTACTACGACAACCTGATTCGGATCTCCGAAGAGCGTGCCGACCCGGTGCTTTGCCGGGTGCTTGCGGACCAGTCCTACGACACTCTCCGGTGGATGCAGGGCCTGGGGGTCCACTTCGAGTTGTACCAGAGGGCGCCGCGCCGGGGCGGCCGCACCATCTTCCTGCCCGGCAACGAGATTCAGACCTGGGGTTCGGGTTTGGGGCTGATGCAACAACTCTTCCACATTGCCGAGGGGCGGGGCGTCGACATCGCTTACGGCACCGCGGTCACCGGGCTGGTTACCGATGAACAGGGCGGCGTCTGCGGCGTGCGAGTACGCTCCGAGGACGGTGTTCAGGCGCTGGAGGCAGGGGGTGTGGTGCTGGGGAGCGGCGGCTTCGAGGCCAACCCGGAGATGCGCGCCCGCTACCTGGGACCGGGGTGGGACTTCATGAAGGTGCGGGGCACCCGGCACAACACCGGCGAACTCCTGGACCGGGCCCGAGAGATAGGCGCGGGCAGCAGCGGCGCTTGGTCCGCCTCCGACTGCGGGTCCGTGGACAGTGCCGCCCCAGCCTTCGGTGGACCTAAAGCGGGCAACTTGAGCGCCCGCTCCTCAGAGAGGCTCGGCATCATGGTCAACGCCGAGGGGCGGCGCTTCGTGGACGAGGGAGCCGAGTTTCACCACACTGGGGGCGTGGCCCTGGGGAATGCGGTTTGGTCTCAGCCAAGGGGAATAGCCTACCAGATCTTCGACCAGCAGACCGTCAAAATGCTGGACGCGGAGCGGTACCGCTCCGGGGGCTCTCCCATGACCGCCGGCACCGTGGAAGAGCTTGCTCGCAGCCTGGGCGTAGACTCCGACGCCCTGTCGGATACCGTCACCCGGTACAACCAGGCGGTGCAAGAGGGGACCTTCGACACCACCATCAAAGACGGCAAGGGCACCCGAGGCCTGGAGCCCCCCAAGTCCAATTGGGCCCTGCGGTTGGAGAGCCCGCCCTTTGTGGCCTACCGCGTCACCACCAGCATCGTCTTCACCCACGGGGGCATCGAGGTGGACGGGGAGGCCCGGGTCCTGGATGCCGCCCACCAGCCAATCCGCGGTCTTTACGCAACTGGGGAAGCCATCGGCGGCATCTTCTACCGGGCCTTCTCCACCGGGGCCGGGCTCATGTTGGGGTCCGTCTTCGGACGCATTGCGGGCAGGAACGCGGCCAAGCAGGCCCGGTGAATCACCGGTCAGGCGTAGCGCAGCAGGATGTCGGCCAGCTCCCTGGGCCTGTAGAGAGTCACCTGGTGGCAAGAGTCCATTGAAACGATCTCAACATCGGGGAGCCTTTGGGCCATACGCTCCTGCGCCTCCGGCGACACTGCCTTGTTCTGGGTGAGCACCACGTAGGTCACGGGACAGGGTGGAGGGCCGTCTCCCAAATCCAATTTCGTCTTGAGGACCCGAACGGGCAGCGGCCCGAAGAACCCCAGCGAGTGGATTACCTCCATCGGGTCCATTCCGTTGCACAGGAACCGGCCAATCACCAGGCGGGGGAACTTGAGGCTCTGCCGGGAGAGCTTGCTCAGAGCGGCCAACAGCCGGAAACCGGTGCGGACTCGCCGGGGCAATGCGCTCAACATGGTCCGCTGGTTGACGGGTACAATAGCGCCCACCAGCACCAGGCGTTTGGGTGGCTTCGGCAGGGTGGCGGCCGCCTGAAGGAGCAGACCTCCGGCGAATCCGTGTCCGACCAGGACCACGTCTTTCAATTCCTCCCGTTCCACCGCCCGAACTATCGCGTGGACGCACTCTTCCAGCCTGACCTCGGCGGTATCCCCGTCGGCGTCCGCACCGTGCCCAGGCAGGTCGAGGGGGTACACCCGGTCGGCGGGGCGCGACGCGTAGAGCCGCGGCGGGTGCTCCGCCGGCGCGGTCAGGTATCCCCAGACCCGGCCCCAACTCCAGGCTCCTTGTCCTGCGCCGTGCACCAAGAGGTAGTCCGTCATTCTTTCATCCTGGTCTCTGGCCTTCCGTGGGCTTCACTGGACCTAACGAGCCCCCAAGTCCAAAGAGGGCAAACTTCACACCTGTAGAACGCAGCACGTTGCCACATCGCTCTTAATGATCCAAGGCCCCGTGCACCGCCCGCAGAAGAGGCTCATCCTCTTCGGGGAGCACCGACCGGGGGTCCAGCAGCACCCGATTTTCCTCGATGCGTGCCACGACCGGCGGTTCGGCCCGGCGCAGCCTGCCCATTACTTCCTCGGGCCCGCCGGCGATACCCTCACAAGACAATGTCAGCACCCAGGAGGGCAGGGTCTCGCCCGGCAAGCTTCCGCCGCCGATAGCCGAGCGGGCCACTTCCACCCCGGCGCCTCTTTCCAGGTGCTTTTGCCAGGATTGGGCTCGATCCTTGACGGTCCCCTCGGAGGTGGCAATCATCCGCCAAACGGGTATGTCGGTTACGGCTTCCCCCTTCAAGTAATGGAGCAGGGTGGCGGTCAAGGCGGCCAGGCTGAACTTATCGATTCGGGTCGCCCGAGCCAGTGGGTGCCGCTCCAGCCGTTGCACCAGGTCCCGTCTTCCCACTACTATCCCGGATTGGGGGCCGCCCAGCAGCTTGTCCCCGGAGAACAAGACCAGGCCGACCCCTGCAGCGACGCTCTCCTGGGGTGTCGGCTCGTGGGCCAGGCCGTAGCGCTCCGTGGGCAGCAGGCAGCCACTGCCCACGTCGTGCAGGACGGGGACTCCATACCGCTGCCCCAGCTCCACCAACTCTGCGGGCTCCACCGTCTCCGTAAATCCTTCCACCCGGAAATTGCTGGAGTGGACTTTGAGGAGGGCCGCGGTGTTTTCCGTGATGGCGCCCTCGTAGTCCCTGGCATAAGTCCGGTTGGTGGTCCCCACGTCCACCAGAGTACCGCCGCTCTGGCGCAGCACGTCCGGTATACGAAAGCCGCCGCCAATCTCGACCGATTCGCCCCGGGAGACTATCACCTCTTTTCCCGCGGCCAAGGCGGTCAGCCCCAACAGCACCGCCGAGGCGTTGTTGTTGACCGCAAGGGCCGCCTCCGCGCCGGTCAACTGGCGGAGCAACGATTGCAGGTGGGCTTGGCGGGAGCCCCGCCGCCCGCTTTCCAGGTCCAGCTCCAGGTTGGAGTATCCCTGGGCGGCACGCACCATGGCGCCGACGGCAGCCTGGCTCAATGGCGCTCGCCCCAGGTTGGTGTGGATTATGACCCCGGTGGCATTGACCACGTGGCGAGGCTCCGCTTGGGCCACCGATTCAATCTCTCGGCAGACTGCCTCGGCCACCTCTGACGGAGCTGGCGCCTCGCCCCCTTGCCGGATCCGCTGCCTGGCCTCGTCCAACTCCTGGCGCACCAGGTTGACTACCCATTCCCGGTTGTAGGACGTGGCCGCGGCAACCACCGTGTCGATGCCCATGACCTTGTCTACACTGGGGAGCTGGCGAAACTGCATTTCCCTCTCACACTCCGCGCCTGGGGCGGTCTGGAAACGGGCTATATTGTAACACGAACGCCCTACGTGAGAGCCTGGTGCAGGTGAGGCCGGACCCGGCTCATGGCTTGATGCCCCTGGTGTTCGTTGAACGAAATGCTAAATCAACACGGGTAACGGAGACAAACATTTCACCCTCATCCTAACCTTCTCCCGTCCGGGGACCTTGCCTCAAAAGCACCCTGGAAAATGTCACCCCGAGTGAGGCGAGGGGTCTGGGGTGGTGGGTGCAGGCTCCCGTCAGGGAACCCCCCACCAGATTCCTCGTCGCTTCGCTCCTCGGAATGACAGTGTCGCTTTGCTCTCCGGACTGGCAGTCTTGAGGCAAAGCCCCATCCAGGGACGTTGCCCCAAGAACACCCTGGAAAATGTCACCCCGAGTGAAGCGAGGGGTCTGGGGCGGTGGGTCCAGGCTCCCATCGAGGACCCCCACCAGATTCCTCGTCGCCTCGCTCCTCGGAATGACAGTTTTGAGGCAAAGCCCATCCAGGGAGAAGGGGCTTGTCTCCTCTTCCCCGCGGGAGGGGGCTAAGATGAAAGGCAGCGGTTTAGTTTTCAGCGCCAGTATCTGAGGTTCTGAAGGCCCTAGCGGTAATGCCGGCGTAGCTCTGAGGCGTACGTGGCCCCGATATGCTCCGCATTCTGGCGAAGCCAAACGCTCAGGTTGGTGCGCGCCGTGGCAGGCTCTTGGGATACCAGGAGGTTGGACATCAAGCCCTCGACCTCGTCCCGCGTCAACATCGCGTCCCTGACCAGCAAGCCAAGCACCTTGGAAGCCAGCAGGGCCAACCCCGGCCTCAGGTGGACGGTCCTGGCTCGGCTTCCCACGGTTTCGGCGATGAGCCGGACCAGCTGGTCGAAGGTGTATGTCTCTGGGCCCACGGCGTCGAAAATTACATTGTCGTGCCCGCGGCCGGCGCCGGTGGCCAGCTCCGCCAGGTCTTCCACATGCACCGGCTGGAGCAGGTAGTCGCCCTGTCCGGGGACGATGAATACCGGGAAACGGCGCAGCAGCCAGGCGATGTTGTTGATGAGGATGTCTTCCAGACCGAAGATCAGGGCTGGACGGACGATGGCATAGGAGAGCCCTGAATCGATGATGGCTTGCTCCACGATGGCTTTTCCCTTGAAATAGGGGAGGGGAGACCCGTGGGAGGGGTTGGTAATGCTGATATGCACGATCCTGGAAACGCCGGCTTCCTTGGCCGCCCCAATGAGGGCAACGGTATTGCCCACGGCTTTCTCGAAGGTCTCTCTCCCGTGGTTGAACCGAATCCAATAGGTGTTATAGAGAGTTGTCGCCCCGCGCAGGTTTTCGGCCAATTCTCCGGGGTTCGCGAAATTCAGTGGCGCCACGCTTATCTGTTGGCCAAACGGGTTGTGGCGGCCGGGGTGGCCGGTGAATGTCCGGACCCGGACCCCCATGGAAAGGAGCCGGCCCGTGATGTATCTCCCGGTGTAGCCGAAGGCTCCCGTTACCACGTTGAGTTCAGGGTTTTCCGCGCTCATGTGTGCCACCCTGGCGGATCGATTTTCCCGAGGATTTCCCGAGGACGCCGGGAGGGCGTCCTAGACACGGCGGCTTGGAGCCGAAAGGCCAGGATGCTCCCGGCGAAAACAATTATGGTCACGGTCAGCAGGCTCAAGGCCCGTTCGGGCGCCGAGATCATCCTGGACCGTCCAGGGCCCACCATACTGCCGTCGGCCAGAACATAGAACGCGGGTGTTTGCCCTGCTTTCACCTCTGTCCTTCCCCAGCTACAAGGTCCGGGCGGTTGCAATGCTGCCGTGCTCAAAAATCCGTCCGGGTACCTGCTGCCCGCGTCAGGTCTCCTCAATGCTTTTGGTACCCCACATCACCACGCCTCCGCCCAGGGACAGGCGCTTTATCCGGACGTCCATGACCCCACAGTCTGCCCACATCTGCCGAAGGTGCTCCAGGGGGTACGAGCGGCAAAATGCCGATATGCTGGGTCCGAGGAACGTTCCCAACTCCCGCCATTCCGGGGACAAGACCCTGGTGGCCAGGGGTAGAGCAGCTTTGGTATAGGCGTGCCAGACCCCCCGCGCAAGAACGTTGTTGGGCATCCCGAACTCCAGGGAAAGCAGGCGCCCGCCGGGTTTAAGGACCCTGACTATCTCTCCAAGGGTGGCAGACGGGTCGTCCACATAGCGCAGCAAATAGGTGAAGCATACCGCGTCGAAACACCCGTCGGGGAAGGAGAGGTTCTCCGCTCTGCCCATCAGCAAGGCCACTTTTCCGTCGAGCCGCCGGTTGGAGATCCTGCGCCGGGCCCCGTTGAGCATCTCGGCGCTCAGGTCCACCCCCACTACTCGCACGTCATAGGCCTTTGCTATCTGGGTTGCTACCGTCGCGGTCCCGGTGCAGAGGTCCAGCACGGTGTCTCCGGAGCGGACGTTCAAACGGGAAATCAGGAAGCGCCGCCACAGCCCGAACTGGAAGAACGACATTACCTCGGAGAGCACGTCGTACTGCGAGGCGATCCCGTCGAAGAGGCGGCGGGCGCGCCGGTTACTGTCAAAGTCCATCGCTGGTAGGTCCAGTGCGGGCTTCATATCAGTCCGGGAGCTGTCGCTCAGACCTTCCAGCGGAATGGTGGCGTCGCTCCCACCGGGGGATCAGCGGGTGCAGTATAGCAGATGCCAGGGGCGAGCCCGCCAAGGTACTTGGATATTCGGCCTCCGGTGCACTCGCTCAAGTTGAACGTACACTTACTGGTATTCCATCGGCCAAAGTTATAGAATAGCCGTGTATCGATACGCCAACGTGATTACGGAGGGTTCGGCGGCTGTGAAGCCCAAGCTGATGGCTATTCTGGTCATTGGGATCCTGGCGGTGTCCATGATCCTGACCTTGGCCGGCGCCGTCAGCCAAGCGGTGAGCGGCGAGGCCGCCGGCCCGGGCCAGGCCGGCTCCAGCGCTTCTCTGGCCGAAAACGGAACCGGAGCCGGCGAAGAGCCGGACGACACCTCCCTGGTCCGCGGCTTCAAGTTCGTTTGCCCCTTCCACTAGGCCGGCCGGGCGCTCGGCCGATGCGGGCGCAACCTGTTCGCAACTGCCAATCAACCAGAGTGCCGGGCTTTGTCAGACTTATCCTCGGCTTCGACCCACCAGTTCGGGCCGCCCAAGGATAACCGGCGATGGTGAGTACCTCTGAGGCGTTCACCTGCACCACTCACACCCCCCTGCCGGTGCGGGACCGTGCCGGCCGCTCCAGTTGCTTCAACTGCATCATCGAAACCTATCAGACCCAAGCCTATAACCTGGCCCGCCGTATGCTTGACGATTGGGCCTTGGGCGAGGACGCGGTCCAGGAAAGCCTCATCTCCGCGTACCGGGCATTTCATAACTACCGGGGCGACAACCTCAAGGCCTGGCTCATGCGGATTGTCGCGAACACGTGCCGGGACATGTTGCGCGCCCGCCGGTCCCGGCCGACTACGCCCCTCGATCCTTTGCCCGTTGACGCTGAGGGTCCCGATCGCACACCCAGCGCCGCGGACCTGCCTTCCGGCGAAGAGTCGCCCGAGGCGCACGCCGAGCGCGGTGAGCTGAACCGGGCCATTCAGCGCGGCCTGAACTCGCTACAAGAAGAGCAACGGCTGGCGGTGGTGTTGGTGGATGTCCAGGGCCTGAGCTACGAGGAGGCAGCATTGGCCATGAACTGCTCCCTGGGGACGGTAAAATCCCGCGTCAGCCGAGGGCGGAGCGGACTCCGGGATTACCTGCAAGGAATCGGGGAACTATTGCCTTCTCGCTTCCGTCATAGTGAGTAAGATTATGTGGTCTATAAGACGAAGCCACCAACATATAGAGCCAGAAACCCTGGCCGAGTACATGGATGACCGGTTGGGGGCTGGCGCCCTGGCCCGTGCTGACAGGCAACTGGCGTCGTGCGTAACCTGCCGGGATGAGTTGGAGTCACTCCGGAGCGCCGTTGTGTTGCTACGGCAGCTCCCGGTGGAAGCGCCCAGCCGCAACTTTACCATGGTTGCTCCGCCTCCGGAGCTGGTTCGGGTCCGTCCCGCGCCGCTGCTGCGGTTGCCTCAATGGGCTTTCGCGGGAGCAGCCTCGGTGGCGGCAATCGTGCTGGCGGTGCTGGTCTCCGCGGATGCTACCGGACTGCTGGCCCCCGGCGAGCGTGTGGCCGCGACAGCGCTGGTAGCGCCGGCCCTGTCCGACCGGGCGCCGGAGAGTGCAGCTGCGGGAGACCGGTCCCAGGTCGCGGATGGGGGAGTGGCAAGTCAGGAGCTGGCCGCCGCTGAACCGTCACCGGCTCCCCTCGCCCTGGTGGCCGAGGCACCGGTGGCTGATGAAACTAGGTCCGAAGCCGCCGCCGCCGCTGAACCGTCGCCGGCTCCCTTCGCGATGGCAGCCGAGCCCCCGATGGCCCTCGACGCCCAGATGGAGACTGAGCAGGCTGCGATGCCTCCCCCGAATGCCGCAGCGGAGGCCCCGGATAGCATGGACCAGCCGGCGGCCGAGCCCAAGGCTATCGCGCCAACCCCGGAAGCTAGGACTGGACCCCTTCAAGATGAAGAGAGGATTCCGGCGGCGGGGCCGGTGTCCGGAGGGATTCCAGGGGCTGGGCCGGAAGGAACCGGGGTATTCTGGAGGCTGCTGGAGGGACTGGTGGCCGTTGCCGGTGTACTGTTCCTGGTTGGCCTGGTGTTGAAGATGACGATCTCTCGCCGGGTGGACCGGAGGTAGCGGCAGCCGGTAGCCATGAGCGCTTCCTCAGTCGAAAGGCCGACCGGACGTCGGCCTTTTTTCTTTGGGAATGTCAATAATTCTGCGGGTTACGGGAAGAGAACTCCGGGTTACTATGCCGGGGTATCGTTCCGCCTCGGGCGCCAGGAAACACGAGGGGCCGGGCCAGGCCCAGTTCGAAAGAGGTTGGAACTTTTCTGCAAGTCATCTCGTCATATACCAAGAAAGACACGGCGCCGGGTCAAGCACCGGGAAACGGGAACGGCCAGAGTAGTACTCAGTGGAGCGCCAAGAGGAGGAGAAATGATCGGGGTAATCAAACGGGGAAGGATTCATCTGGTGGCCTTGGGCCTGGGGGTGGGGTTGCTGGCGCTGGTGGCCTGCGGCTCGGAGGCGGAGACCCCCGCGGCCAACGCCGCGCCATCGGGTTCCCAGCAGGGGCTGGCGGACCTCGCGGGCGTACTGGCTTCGCCGGCCGGCTCCGCCGCGTACGAGGCGTTGGTCCGGAACGCCGCCGGCACCCAGGCGGGTGCCAACGCGGGCATCTGGGTTTCCGGCCAAGGAGAGGCGAGCGCAGCACCCGACCTGGCAACCCTGAGCTTGGGCATCGTTGCCTTCGCCGACACCGTGGCCGAGGCCCGCACCAGCGCCGCGGAAGCCATGGGCCAAACGCTGGGGGTCCTGAAATCCCAAGGCATCGCCGACCGGGACGTTCAGACCAGCTATTTCAATATCAACGCCAGATACACCAGCCGGGAAGTCACCAGGTGTCTCAATGGCGGGGAAGCCGAGGAAGAGGCGGCCGTACTCCCCTTGGGAGCGCCGGAACCCCCCAAGCCAACGATTCACCTTGAGGCCGTTGGGAGGTCGACGGGCAGCGAGTGCACGCTCGAGCGCGAACAGGTGGTTCTCGGCTACCAGGCCACCAACCAGCTAACCGTCACCGTCCGGGACCTGGATTCTCTAGGCGGAATCATCGACGAGGCAATCGAGGCGGGCGGCGACCTGGCCCGGTTCCAGAACGTCAGCTTCAGCATCGAGGATACCGAGCCACTGAAGGACCAGGCCCGGGCCGCCGCGATCCAGGACCTGAGGGCCAAAGCCGAGCAGATCGCCTCCCTGGCGGGGGTAGAGTTGGGCAGACTCAATTACATCACCGAGACGGGCGGGTTTGCGCCATCGCCGATGGTAGTGATGGAGCGGGCATCCTTCTCCGCCGCAGCGGCGCCAACCCCCATCATGGCCGGAGAGTTGGACATATCGGTGTCGGTCCAGGCGGCCTTCGAGATACAACAGCCGGAGGCCTGACCAACCCGATGCGCAAGTCTCTTGAGTAAGCCAACCCCCAAGTTGGAGGTACGAAAGTAGCGTACCAGGACACCCCTGCTAGGGGACGAGAAAAGGGCCTGTGCCGATCTGCCAATAGCGGATCGGCACAGGCCTCACTTCGTCCTTAATGCGCGGAGGGACTTGGTGTCCGCCTCTCGCGACCGCTCGGTTGGAATCTGACCACTATAGGTGCCGTTTCCCCGTGCTCGGCCAAAGGTAATTAAAGGGGCGTTGGGGAGGAAAGGAGGCGCTCACCGGTTCGCCTCCACTTGCGGCCCACGTGGCAGGTTGCTAGAATTTCCTCAACGGAATTGGGCCGCGCCACTTTCTGGCCGGAGGAACATGGTTCTAAGCGACCGGACAGTCAAAGAGGAGCTGGACAAAGGGCGGATAGTGATATCGCCGTTGGACCCGTTGGACATCCAGCCAGCCAGCGTCGACCTCCACTTGGACCGCAAGATCCTGGTCTTCACTAACGCTTGGCGGCCGTTCATCGACGTCAGGGAGGGCCTGGAAAACCTCACCCAGACGGTGGAGATACCGGACGACAGCCCCTTCATCCTGCACCCGGGTGAGTTTGTCCTGGGAAGCACCCTGGAGAACATCGAGCTTCCCGATGACCTGGTGGCCCGGCTGGAGGGGAAGAGTTCCTTGGGACGAATGGGGCTGGTGATTCACTCCACCGCCGGCTTCGTAGACCCGGGATGGAAGGGCCACCTGACCTTGGAATTGAGTAACCTGGCCCGTCTGCCCATCACCCTCTATTTCGGAATGAAGATCGGGCAGATTTCCTACCTCCGGCTCACCGCCCCGGCGGAACGGCTCTATGGCTCGGCGTCTTTGGGGAGCAAGTACCAGGGCCAGACTGAGCCCACCGCCAGTCGCTTCCACTGGGACTTCAAGTGTTGAGGCTTTCAGCTGTCGGTAGTGAGGCCCACGGCCGAGCGCCTGCCGCTAGCGGCGGGGATAGCATGACCCACATGCAAAGGGCCATCGGCCTGGCGCGGCAGGTTCTGGGCACCACCAGCCCAAACCCCGCGGTGGGCGCCGTCATTGTCAAGGACGGCGTGGAGATCGGCCGCGGTTCCACTATGCCGCCGGGACAGCGCCACGCGGAGGCCGTCGCTCTCCGGCAGGCTGGAGAGGCGTCCAGAGGCGCCACGCTCTACACCTCATTGGAACCCTGTTGCACCTACGGCCGCACGCCGCCGTGCACCCAGGCCATCATTTCCGCGGGGGTAGTCCGGGTCCATCTGGCTGCCGTGGACCCCAATCCCCTGGTCTCGGGCGAAGGGATCGCTGATCTCCAGTCCGCCGGCATCGAGGTGATGATCGGCGAGGAGGCCGAAACGGCCCGGGAACTCTATGAGGCTTTCGCCAAGCACGTCACCACGGGAATCCCCTTTGTCAGCGCCAAGTTTGCTATGAGCTTGGACGGTAAGATCGCGACCCGCACCGGAGATTCCAAATGGGTTACCAGCCCGGACTCTCGGAGTGTGGTCCAGCAAATGCGACGGGAGAGCGACGGGGTTCTGGTGGGCGTGAACACCGTTCTGGCCGACGACCCTCAACTGACGGCCCGCGGTCCGGAGGACAATCCCCTCCTCCGCCAACCGCTGCGGGTGGTCGTAGACAGCCGTTGCCGCACTCCCGGAGAGGCCGGATTGCTTGGGCAACCGGGGCACACCATCATCGCCTGCACCGAGAAAGCTCCCCAGGAAGACGTGACGCGGTTGGAGAAGGCGGGAGCGGAGGTGCTCCATCTTCCTGCCGGAGAGGACGGCCGCGTGGATATGGGAGATTTGCTGGCCGAACTGGGCCGCCGCGGCGTGGTAAGCTTGCTGGTGGAGGGTGGCGGGATGGTCCTTGGCTCCCTGTTCGACGCCGGGCAAGTCGACAAGGTGTACGCGTTCATCGCGCCTGTGATCATTGGGGGCGCACCGGCATCCTCTCCGGTGGAAGGCGCAGGAGCGGAGCACATGGCCGGCGCTTGGCGGGTGGAGAGAGCCGGCATCCGAGCCGTCGGTCCGGACTGGCTGATTGTTGGATACCCGGAGAAGAAAGTCTAGGATGTTTACCGGCATAGTGGAAGAAGTAGGTGCGGTGGCCAGCCTGGAGGGCTACTTCCTGCGAATCCGGGCCAGCCAGGTCATGGAGGGCATGAAGCTGGGCGACAGCATTGCCGTCAACGGGGCCTGTCTCACCGTTGTCGGGCGTAGCGAGGACGGGTTCAGCGTGGAGCTGTCGCCGGAAACCCTGAGGCGGACATCGCTGGGAACTCTGAACGCTGGCCACGGGGTCAACCTGGAACGGCCGCTGGCGGTGAGCGACCGCCTTGGCGGCCACATTGTTCAAGGCCACGTGGACGCCACCGGACGGATCACGTCCAGTAAGCCGGAGGGAGACTGCGTCATCCTCCGGGTCAGCAGCCCCAAGAAACTGATGCGATACATCGTGGAGAAAGGCTTCGTCGCGGTTGACGGCATCAGTCTTACCGTGGTAAAAAAGGGTACTTCATCGTTCACCCTATCCGTCATTCCCTACACGCTGCAGAATACTAATCTGGGGGAGAAGACCGGAGGCGGCCGGGTGAACCTGGAAGCCGATATTGTGGCCAAGTACATCGAAAGCCTCCTACCGGGGCAGCCGGCGGACCGATGAACGCTTGGGCGAAGGAAGGACGCCATTATGCCTCTGTGTAGCGTGGAGGAGGCCCTAGCGGACCTCAAGGCCGGCAGATTTCTCATCGTTGTCGACGACGAGCAGCGGGAGAACGAAGGCGACCTGGTGATGCCGGCCGAGATGGTGACGGCGGAAGCGGTCAATTTCATCGTCACCCACGCCCGGGGTCTTCTCTGTATGCCCATTTCCGGGGAAAGGCTGGACCATCTGGACATGCCGCTGATGGTCGCAAGCAACACGGCGATCAAGCATCAGACCGCCTTTACCGTGTCGGTAGACTACAAGAAACACACAACCACCGGTATCTCCGCGAGCGACCGGGCCGCCACCATCAGCGCCATGATCGATCCCAGTGCCCGGGCGGAAGACTTCTCCCGTCCGGGGCACCTGTTTCCTCTGCGTTGCCATCCGGGCGGAGTCCTGGCCCGGGCCGGGCACACCGAAGCCATTGTCGACCTTTGTAAGATGGCGGACCTGTACCCGGCAGGGGTGGTTTGCGAGATCATGAACGAGGATGGCACCATGGCGCGGATGCCAGACCTGGAATCCTTCGCCGAGACCCATGGATTGAGGGTTCTCAGTATTACCCAGATCATTGCCCACCGGCGCCGATACGAGCGGCTCATCGAGCGCGTGGCGGAAGCCCGTCTCCCCACCAAGTACGGCGAGTTCACCGCGATCGCTTACAAGAGCGCGGTCGACGTGGGGGAGCACATCGCGCTGACCATCGGCACTTGGGAACGGGATCAGCCGGTCCTCGTCCGAATCCATAGCGAGTGCTTGACCGGGGACGTGTTGGGCAGCCTGCGATGTGATTGCGGGGAGCAGATCGACATGGCTTTGAAGATTCTAGGCGAGGAGGGTGCCGGTGTCTTCCTGTACATGCGGCAGGAAGGCCGAGGCATCGGGTTGCACAACAAGATCAAGGCTTATTCGCTGCAAGACGGCGGACTGGATACAGTGGATGCCAACCGGTCCCTGGGGTTCGAGCCCGATTTACGCCACTACGGAATCGGTGCCCAAATAGTCCAGGACCTGGGAATCAGCAAGCTGCGCCTGTTGACCAACAACCCGCGCAAGGTGGTCGGCCTTTCCGGATTCGATCTGGAGATCGTGGAGCGGGTGCCGGTGGAAGCCTCGGTCAACGACGAAAACCGCGACTATCTTCGGACCAAGCGAGCGCGGATGGGGCACATCATCAGCAGCTGCTGACTTCAGATTGTTTCCGCGATATAACCGTCTATTTGGTGATGGTAGGGGCGACCGGCCGGTCGCCCCTACGCTGTTTCTGTTCCCACCTTGGACAGGAGATATGCTTGGATGAAATCATCCAGGTCCCCGGCGAGCACCGCATCCGGATTGGTGCTCTGGTGGTTGGTCCGGTGGTCTTTCACCGACTTGTACGGATGCAGCACGTAGCTGCGAATCTGGTTGCCCCATTCGGGGCTGACCCTCTGGCCGCGGAGTCTCGCGAGTTCTTCGGCCCGTTGTTCATTCTGCCGGGCCAGGAGCTTGGCCCTCAGAATGCGCAGGGCAAATTCCCGGTTCTGGTGTTGAGACCGCTCATTTTGGCAGCTGATCACGATGCCCGACGGAACGTGGGTCAAACGGACCGCGGAGGCCACTTTTTGCACGTTCTGCCCCCCTGGACCGCTGGCCCGGAAGAAGTCCAGCTTCAAGTCTTCGGGCCGCACGGTTACCTCAGCCTCCTCATCGGAAACCGGGATGACCTCCACTACGGCGAAAGAGGTGTGCCGCAGGTGGTTGGGGTCGTAGGGCGATAGGCGGACCAGCCGGTGGACGCCTCGCTCGGCACTCACGTAGCCGAATGCGTGACGGCCCCCGACCTCCAGGGTGGCGTGGCGGAGGCCGGCTTCATCCCCGTAGGACAGATCCATAATCTGTACCGGGCGGGCCTGGAGTTCCGCCCACTTGGCGTACATTTGCAGCAGCATCTCCACCCAGTCTTGAGAGTCGGTGCCCCCGGCTCCGGCGTGGATGGTGACAATGGCCGGCCGGTCATCGAAGGGTCCGGACAGGGTCAGATTGATCTCTTCCCGTTTCAAGGACCGGGTGATGTCGCGGGCCTCGGCCTCCAGTTGGTCCTGTAAAGAGTAGTCATCCTCTTCCAGGGCCAGTTCGGTCAACTCCAGCAGATTCTGGGAACCCGATTGAAGCTGTCGCCACAGGGCCACCGTGTCTTTGAGGCGGCCCAATTGCTGCATCTTCCGCTGGGCTGGCCGGGGGTCGTCCCAATAGCCGGGATTGGCCGCCTCCAGCTCCATGCGGGCGATCGTCTCTTCCTTGTCGGCGAGGTCAAAGACGCTCCACGACCGCCTCGATCTTCTGACAGATGGCTACCAGGTTCTGCCTGAGTTGTTCCATGCTCCCTCCCATTCCCCGGGTCGACTGCCCTGCAAGCCGGGCATCTGTTTTTCGCGCCCACTTGATCCGAGGGGCTTCGTGGGCTCGAAAGACGTTTCCAACTTCCTGGGTCCGCTCAAGACGGATGGGCGATTGCCCTTTCGGTTGGGTTGTGCACTCCAGCTCACGCTACGGATAACGCAACCCCATTATAGCAAAAAGGCATTGGCTGAAACGGTGATGCCGGAACGTGGCTTCCATCACCCGACGGCAGGTGCTCGCCGGCGAGCCTCCAATTGCAGGCAGGGAAACGGGGACCGACGATAGTAGACCAGGAGGCCGGCATGCCGTTCAGACGATTCCGAGCTGTTCCTCCAGCCAGCGGCCCCGAACCTGACTATGCTCATGGCCGCCCCCTTCGTTGGCTCCATCGTAGATTCGCAAGTCGCACCGTGGCAGCCGCGCAGCCAGTTCTTTCCCGACGGCCAGAGGGCAAAGTCCCCGGTCCCGCTGCCCCAGGCTAAGGAGGACCGGCGGGCCGACCCCCGGCGCGACCTTCACCGGGTCCAGGGGGCTGGTGTTGGCCAGCAGTCTCTCCCTGTGCTGCGGGTACATCCGGAGGTAGTCGTTCAGCTCCGCCAGAGGATAGGCCAAGCCGGCCTCCAGTGCATCCGGGTGGCCCAGGGCCAAAGGCGTGTCCGCCGCCACGGCCTTCACCCGGGAACGCCGCGCCGCGGCAGCCAGCGCAAGGCTGCCCCCCAAGCCGGCGCCGGTCAACGCGAGAGGCCCTATCGTCACCTCGGTCTGACCGAGCAGGGCGTCAACGGCCCGGAGGCCGTCCGCGAACACGCGCGCCATCACGAAGGCCTCGTGGCGGTCGATGCCCTCGGTGAGCAGCCCCGGGTAGCGGGCCTGGAATGAGGCGTCACTGTGCCTCTGGCCCCGATAGGATGGGTTCATCACCACGGCGTTGTGGCGGAGGCGAGTGTAAGCGATGTCATGGACGCTGGCGTAGTCGGGCATTCGCAGCAGCGCCGGAAGGGATTCACCCTTGGATAGGGTAGGAATGGAAAGCCAGGCAAACAACCCGAAGCTATTCAGTCCGTTGTAGTGCATCCTGTAGATGTTCCACTCGGGCTGGGAGTAGAAGCTGTCCCGCTCCAGGCGTAGGTCCACGGGGGCGGCGGCCAGCTCCCGGTCCGAGGCGTCCCAAAAGGCGTCAATATCCGGCTGGGCCTGGGTCATCAGACCGTCCCTTGGGTCCCGGCGAGCTGGACCTGCCGCTCCAGCCAGGCCCTTTCTTGAGCCGGATAGCCGTGAGCATTGCCGTGGCCGGAGTTTGGAAACAACCATAGCTCCTTTGGCCCGGCCAGGGCCCGGTACGCCGCGTAGCTCGTCTCCGGCGGACAGACCTCATCCTCCAGGGCGATGCCGACGGCCATGGGACGGGTGATCAAGCCCGCGAAGTTCACCGCATCGTAGTAGCGCAGGGTCTCGATCATCTGAGGCACGCGGTCCGGATAGGCGCGGGCATAGCAGCTCAGCTCGTCGTAAGGATAGGAACGGAGCATTTTCATGGACTCGGGGAAGCAGCACAGGAAGGCGTATCCGGATACCCCACCCTTGATCTCTGAGCGGAGGGCGGTGGTAATCAGAGTTAGCCCGCCGCCCTGGCTGGTGCCGAAGGCGTAGATGCGCTCAGGGTTTACTTCCGGACGGGAGAGGAGGAAGTCAACGCCCCGGACACAGTCGGCGATTACTCCCTTGTAGCTGTACCTATCGGGGCTCTCGATACCATGGGTCAACAGGCCCGGATAGCCCGGATTGAACTGGGAGTTGCTCCGCAGTTTTCCGCGCACCGCGACCGTCAGGGTAACGACGCCCTTCGCTCCCCAATCGCGGCGCAGGCTGGGCTCTCCCTTGTATCCCGGAAAATGGATGAGCGCGGGGAAAGGCCCGGCTCCCCGGGTTGGCACGCAGTACCAGGTAGCGATCTCAAGCCCGCCCAGGCTGCGGTAGGTGGCTTGGGCCACTTGGACGTCCTCGTTGGAGCGCATGGGCTCTGGAGTTATCCGGGGCTCCAGCGGGACCGCGGCCACCTCGGCCATGACCCCGTCCCAGAAGTCCTTGAAGTCGCCAGGAGGTGTCACCTGGGTAACGAACCTTTGCAGGTCTTCTTCCGTAGCCAAAGTACTGCCACCTGTTGATTTGGGGCGGTTGCGGGAGGGCGTCGCCGGCCCTGCGGCCCATTATATTCATCCCGATAGGCGGGCGCAAACACCTGAGATCGATGCCTCTACGAGCCTGCCCGCCTGCCTCTCACCTGGATGGTCGCTAGGACCAAGTTTTCCAACATTGGCGGTGCGGCAGCAGCGTAGGTGTACAACTTCCAACGGCGCCGGGCATCTAACCAGGCGATTCTTCTCTTGGAGGAGCACGATGAAGGTGCGGCTGGCGGATTTGCACGTCATGATCCACGCCTCGCGGAGCCTGGTGTATCAGACGTTTACGTCGTTCGCCGAAGGGCGACGGCCGGAGTTGACAAGCGCCGAGGAGTTAGGGGTATGCTCTAGCGGACAAGTTGTAAGCCGTAGATGATGGCGGCTATCCACCTACCTGGAGGTGCCGGGCTTGGACTGGCTGCAGGCCATATCGCTGGGCTTAGGAGCGTACCTGCTGGGCTCCCTGCCCACCGGGTATCTGGTGGTGCGCCTGGCGAAGGGTATCGACATCCGTCAGGTGGGCACCAAGAACGTGGGCGCCCTGAATACCTACCAGCAGGTCGGAGTCTGGGGCGGGCTGCTGGTGCTTTTCGTGGACGCCGGCAAAGGGGCGATGGCCGTGCTGGCGCCCGAGTGGCTAGGCGCTCCGGAGTGGGTCCTTTTCCTGACAACCCCCCTGGTGGTGGTGGGCCATAACTGGACGGTATTCCTTCGGTTTCGAGGCGGGAAAGGGGCCGCGAGTATTTTCGGCATTTCTCTGGCCCTGGTGCTCGTGCCAACGGTCATCACACTTGCCCCGGTGGCGTTGGTTATCTTTTTGACCCGCAACGTCGTGACCGGGGCGGCCGTCGGGTTTGTATTCTTGAACGTCATGCTGGTGGTGACCGGACAAGGCGCCGTGCAGATCGCCCTGTGCGCGTCGCTGACGGTAATGGTGGTTATCACCTACACGGTCAGTATCCGGGAGCAATTGCTCAGCGCCGTCAAGGCCCGCCAATGGCGGGGTTTGTTCAACCGCTTGCCCTGACCCATCCGGGCGGGCGAGGGCTCCGTCGATTTCACCAAGTCCGGAAAATCTTACGGGCGAGCGTTACGTTTTCCGTACAGCGGGTTACCTCATTAGGATATAATGTTCCGAGAGTGGTCGGCTCCAAACCTCGCGGAGGCTACACGGGGAGCCCGGCGGTGGCCTTTAGCCGAGTTGATAGCCGATCGCTTGTGCCGGGGGCATCCGCGAACCTCCGAGAATCTCATGCAGGCCGAATTATGCTAGATCACGGTACCCTCGAAAGCGGCAGCGCCGACCCGGTAGAGGCCCTGCGCCACCGAATGCGCCACTCCGCGGCCCACGTCATGGCCGAGGCGGTCATCAAGCTGTTTCCAGAGGCCAAGATAGCCATCGGGCCCCCCACCACGGACGGTTTCTACTACGACTTCGACGTTTCCCGCCCGTTCACCCCCGATGACCTGGAGCAGATTGAAAAGCTGATGCTCCGGACCATCGCCGGCGGCCATGACTTCCGGCGGGAGGAACTCGGCCGGGAGGAAGCCAAGGACCTGTTTGCCGAGCAGCCCTACAAGCTGGAGATCATCGACGGCCTGGCCGACGCCGAGACGCTGTCGATCTACCGGCACGCCGATTTCGTGGACCTCTGCCAGGGTCCCCACGTGGCCAATACCGCGGATATTGCGGCGGTGAAGCTGCTCCAACTGGCCGGGGCCTACTGGCGCGGCGATGAGCACCGGCCGATGCTCCAGCGCATCTACGGCACTGCTTTTGAGAGCCAGGAGGAGCTGGAGGCCTATCTGGCCCGGCTGGAAGAGGCGGAAAAGCGCGATCACCGCACCCTGGGGCGCCAGTTGGGCCTCTTCACGGTCCACGAAGAGATCGGACCCGGACTGATTGTGTGGCACCCCAAAGGCGGCCGGATTCGCACCCTCATTGAGGACTACTGGCGGGACCTTCATTACCGCCTGGGCTACGACATCGTCTATTCCCCCCATATCGGC